>CAZXYJ010000087.1:0-5362 GCA_964644925.1 uncultured Halobacteria archaeon
GACGCATCCACGAGGCTTATTCCCAATGCTGCTCCCGTGCCTTCCCCGAGTCGCATATTCAGATTGAATAACGGTTCGAGTCCGATATAATCCAAAATAGCTTGATGACCTGATTCAACGGATAGATGCGATGCAATGAGATAATCCTTTAACTTCGGACTGATTTCGTATGCGATAAGTGCTGCGGCGCCTGAAATGAAACCATCAACGACAACGGGAATTCGGTGTGATGCAGCAGCGAGCATCACGCCTGCCATGCCGCCTATCTCAAACCCGCCTAATTTCGCTAATATGTCTATTGCGTCATCTCTATCGGGTTTATTAACCTCTAAAGCCTCTTTTATCGTCTCCACCTTTATCTTTAACCCTGCGTCATCCAGACCCGTTCCACGCCCGGTTACGAGCTCAACCGGCTTGTCTGTGATGAACGCGGCAATAGCACTACTGGCTGCTGTATTTCCTATTCCCATGTCACCCACACCCACGATGTCCATGCCGCGCTCTATCTCATTCTCCAGAACGTCTATTCCCGCTTCTATTGTCCTTTTTGCATCGTCATAACTCATTGCCGCTCCTTTTGCCATGTTAGCGGTTCCATAACCGATTTTCCTGTCTATGAACCCTCCTGCATGCTCTTGTGCGAGTTTAATATCCGCTGCCACGCCCATGTCCACGACCACAACCCGTCCACCGGCATGTCTTGCAAGCACGTTTATTCCCGCACCGCCACTTAAGAAATTATAAACCATTTGCAGTGTTACATCTTTAGGATACGCACTCACGCCTTCATCTACAATGCCATGGTCACCCGCCATTGTTATTATTACCTTGTCGTTTATCTGTGGCATGTAATTCCCGGTAATGCCGGCAATTTTCACCGAAAGGTCTTCCAGAACGCCCAGACTGCCCCGTGGTTTCGTGAGTATATCTTGCCGCGCCCTTGCGGATTTCATTGCTGTTTCGTCTAACGGTTCAATCTTTCCTATGGTTTCTTCTATCCTGTTCATGTTCTTTCCATCACCTCTGCCTTTGTCTTTGTATATAAACTATGGCTTCCTTCTATTTAAGACACAGATTTACACTGATTTACGCGGATTTATTTAAGTTTAACACTGTTGATTTTTATCATCTATCTGTGTTAATCTGCGTTAATCTGTGTCTATAATTTGTTTTCTTGCATCGCCCTCTGCGTTCACTATTTCTAAATCAAGAGGTGTATTTATATTTATTGCGAGCAGCGGGTCATTGAACACAAGAGGTAAATTCTTTCTCCCATTGGTAACGATGTTCAAGCCAACTGCAACTAATTTCCGCCCATTGTGTTCAAATACATACGAGGGAACCACATAAGGAGGGATTATATCCAGTGGAACTGCGCCTGTAATACTGGTACTATTGCCTCTGTCAAAGTCGTTGTGACTGTAAAAATCAATAATTGAATTGATATGCGCGGGTTTCAGGAAAGCGATGTCGCATGCGACGGATACAAATTCCGGATAACGCGCAAGCAAATATCGTAAATCCGCATGGTATCCTTTTCCGGGTGTTTCTAATAGCACATAATCATGCGATTTGCAATATTCCGCTGTTTTCGGTGTGTTTTTCGATATAGCCACGAGAAATCCTTCTGCCTTTGAGTCCCGTACGTTTTCTATCACCAAATCTATTAGCCGTTTCTGGGTTTCGCTTTCACTTCCACTTCGGTCTATCTTTATAAGTGCCTTCTCTTTTCCTTCTCCTAATCTGCTGCTCTTCCCGCCTGCAAGGATTATCGCTATCATTAAACTTTTCTTTACAAAAGAAAAGTTTATTAAAGAAAACATATTTTGCTTTGCAAAAAAAAACTTAAAATATCAAAATGTTACCTGAAAAATAGCCCATACAACCAAACTCGCACATCTTGCGAGTTCGTTTGATGCCCCTATTACGTCCCCGCTTACGCCCACATCGCCGAAATTGCTTTTCGCAATGCGAGAAACGAATAACGCGACTGCGATGCCCGTAAACACGATAAAGAAACGCAATGAAAACGCAGTGAAGATTAAAGAGATAAGTATAGCAGATATGAGCGCCACCACGTACCCGGATTTTGAAAACGAGTGAATAAACAAAGCACCCATACCGTCCCCTGCGCCTTCTTTTGATTTCCCGGAGATCATACAGGTGTTCATGCTCATTTTTGCCGAAACTTCTGCAATTACAAATACAGAAGCGAAATGATAAAATGAGCGTAAATCAAAGCTGTGAGCGGGAGCTGTTTTTGTTAAGCTCGTGCATACGGTTTCGATAGCGAAAAAGGTCAACAGGATAACAAAAACAGTGGCAAACAAGCCCGCTATTCCTATTTTCTCGTCTTTCATCGCTCTTCTCTTGTCTTCCTTAGTTCCTCCTGCCATTACGCCATCGAAGAAATCGGCTAAACCGTCCAGATGCATCAAACCCGTGACAAGGTAAATAGCGAGCAGAACGAGCAAAGCGGCAATCCCGGGTGCTGAACCCGAACAACATTCAAAAACGACAAAGGCTACCGCAGCGACGACCAATCCGATTAATAATGCGACAAGGGGGAATAGGTACGTCCTAACTGCTACTGCTTCTATTCTCACGTCTTTTCTTACCGGTATTTGCGTCAAGAAACTGATTAGGTCGAGCATTGTTTATTGCATATAAAGTATAACTTCCTTCCATTTAAGACACAGATTTACACTGATTTACACAGATTTATTGTTGTTTAACCGTGTTTGTTGATTCTTATCATCTGTGCTAATCTGCGTTAATCTGTGTCCATAATTTATTTTCTTTTTCTCCCAACGGGCATTATATACAGCGTTTTTTCTTGCTCTCCTGCATTCACGAGTTCTTTTACTCTGTCGTCCATAAATGCGCCTATGACCACCGTTCCGAGGTCTAAAGAAACAGCCTGCAAATAAACGTTTTGTGCTGCATGCCCGGCTTCTATATGCACGTATCTAATTCCTCGTTCCCCGTATTTCCTCGTTGTTCGCTCATAAACCGCAGTAAATACGATGTCTATCGCAGCATCTCTTACGCATTCCTGTCTGCCAGCAGCTTCGGCAAGTTCCGCCCGTATGTCGCCTTCCTTAACCTTTTCCAGTTCATGCTCTTCTCGGCTATTCCTAAACTTATAAACGCCTTTGTCAATGCCTTCTACGTCTCCCACAACTACGTATAGCTCAAGGGGGTATAGCGCACCCGCAGAGGGTGCCGTTCTTCCTCCCCAGGGAGCAGTGATACCCTGAGCAGCCCAAAGTAGCTGCGATACCTCATCGAGGGTTAAGTTCTCGCCGGAATAATCTCTTATTGACCTTCTTTTCGATAACGCCTCCTCTACTGAAGTGTTACCCGCATAACTTGGCTCAGGAAGTTTTATTCTTCCTCCTACTTCTGTTTTTTGCATGTCTTTCATTTTTATGGGCTCTGCGGGTTTATGCATAAAAAAAGAGAGGGATATTGCTATTGCCGTTACTAATATAACTGCTATTACCCATAAAATTATGATTTTAGTTGACATAATCAGAAACCCCCTTCGGGGTTTCCGATACCTTCCCCGCTTATTACCAACTCTTTTGCGAAGCAAAACAATCCTTTCTTGGTAAAGCTTCTTTCTTCAGAAAGAAGGTTTTGAAACACCCTCTCCATTTTTTCCAAACCGCTAATACGCTAAACCGCTAACATGCCAAACCGCTAAAACCCCAATCTCCGCTGCCTCGGGTCGGTTAACGAAATCACCGATTTTATGTACCAGTCCACCCGTGTCTTTTCCCATATAAACTCGCCTCCCTCTCTCTCCACCGCTTCAAAAACGAAATAAACACGGTCGCCTTTTATTTCTACGGCTTCTCCTTCTTCATCCACTTCCATATCATGACCCACGCAAACGTTCTGGTCGCAGAAGAACTGGCATTTGCTATCGTAGAAATAGAAACATCTGAATCTCGGCTTTGTCATGCCCAATGTCTTCCCTTTCCACGCATCGGTATGCATGAATTCGCCGCTCTCGGATATCTTTTCCGCAATTGTTATCCGCTCCTCTTCATCCTCTATCCTTCGTAAATGCTCTATTCCTTCGCTCTTTAACCGTATGCTATCCGGTCTTTTGTCCTCTTCAGGAAAGAAGTCCTCTACTTCTGCTTCTATCACATCCCATCTGTTCAGGTTCATGTTTAGCTTTTCCGGGGCAGGATAGATTCTTTTCAGTTCCCAGTACGCATTCGCGGCAATCGCATGGTCCTTTTTAGAACTCAGAATCGTAAACCGCGCCTTATCAGGCAGGAGGTCATTGAATTTGCCTTCTTCAAACCAGTTCCTTAATGCCCAAACCGTTTTCTTGTCACGTGCAGACTTGAACCGCACCAGACCGATATCACCCTGTAACTTCTGCACGTACACGTGATAGGGCGCTTTCTGTTTCAGTTTGGTTGAGTTCTCTTTTATCTCCTTCCACGTGAGAGGTCTCGCTTTTTCTTCCAGTATCCGCTCCACCTCCTTTTTGAATTTATCGTAACCCATAAGCTATCCCCCTCCTGACGTTACTGTTAATCGGACTTGAAATGAAAAGAAGTAAAAAGAAAAGTTAAAACACCTAACTTTTCTTCGCTCCCATTGATATCGCCTCCTCCACCGAGGCCATATCTTTCATTATGAATTCCCGCTCCTTTTCACCCTCCGTGGAGTCAATCGAGTTCCGCAGAATTGGTGCATACTTCTTAAACCGGTCTATTTTCACCGTATAATCCGCTGTATCCTCAACCAGGTTGGTTTCAAATCCTCGTTCCTCGAGCGACTTCACCATTTTATCCCTATCTCCAACGCTGTCCACCTCAAACCGGTATTTATCACGGTTGTAATAATCCGCAAACTCCATGAATATCTCCCGGTCGCCGAAGAAATACTTGAAGCACCACAGACTGCCGATTCGGAAAATATTTATTCTGTCCCCTTTCGCTTTCGTACCCACATCCGACGTTTGCTCGCTCATTTTTTTTCTCTTCTCCCTTTTTTTTCTTATTCTATATTTTTCAATAACTACCCTATGATGTATTATGGTAGTCTATAAATATATTATATTTAAAGTTAGATGGATAGATAAGCTTTTTGATTTTTTATCGGTGATATTTTTTGCGACCTTTCCTAGTCCAGGAAGGCACTGTCTAAAAATCTCGTGATTTATCACCGCGGAGAGCGCCGAGTACGCAGAGTTTTAAGACTATTCCAATCATTGTTTAGGCTTTCTGGTGGTATATAAAGTATAACTTCCACCTACCTATTTAGGACGCAGATTTACGTAGATTTACGCAGAAAACTATTTCCTCAAATTATCAAATGCCTTACGTTTAACTTC
>CAZXYJ010000088.1:0-5357 GCA_964644925.1 uncultured Halobacteria archaeon
TGACGATATTGACGACTCATTCTCCTATGGTTGTGGACATAGTGGAACCAAAAGATTTGATTCTGGTGGAGAAAGGTGACGAAGGAACTGTTTTTAGAAGAACAGAGAAGCCAGAGGAGGTGAGAAAGGAATTGAGTGAAAGAGGGATAACGCTAAGCGAAAGATGGCTTTATGGTAAGTTGTGAGATATTTTCGGAGGATGCTCATGGTCCGGAATTCTTTTTGATAAAATTGTCGTAGTGGTAGATGCGGATGGCCCAGCGAACAGAGTGGAGGTCTTCAAAAGGGTTGATGTTCATATTGCGAAGGAAATCAAGAGTAAAGTAGAAGTGATAATTTTGGATTACGAGTTGGAAGAATGGATATGTTACAGTTTTGGAATACAGTTCGGGGCGGATAAGCCTTCAAAAGCTCTTAATGAGCGGTGTAAGGAAAAGAAAGGGTCTAAGAGAGGATATAAAAAACGGCAATTGCCGAAATTCGTGAAAAATTTGGATATTAATGCATTAAGAAGAAATTGTCGCTCATTTGAGGATTTTGTTAGCATATTACTTGCGGGTAAATAAAACTTCTTCCACAAATGTCATTTAATTTGAAGGTGTGTAGAAATGGAAGAAATAGAAGCGACAGGGAGGTAAAATGGTTTAAAGACGTTAATAACCGGCGGATTCGATTAACGCATGAGCGGCAGGAGCATTTCGAGACAGAACATCCTGAAATGCCAAGGCAGATTGGAAAATGGGAAAAGAAATAAAAGTTTGGTATGATCGCGAAGGGGATTACCTTGAAGTCATTCTTGAGCGTAAAGCGGGATATTTCAGGGAGACGGAAAACGATGCGGTGATGGAAAAAGTTGACGAGGAAGGAAATATCATTGGCTTTTCCATCCTGAAGGTAAGTGCATTGAAAGAACGGGAGCCGATTTCAGTCAGGCTGCGATGAAAAGTAAGCCTTTAAAGAGGCTTTTTGGTTTGCTATGAAAATACTTTATTATTTTCATGCTCATGCGTGTCGCCCTTTGGGGGGTCAGGAAAGTTTCCTTTTTTAATTTTTGCAAATAGCTCTATACATTCTCAAGCTTCATATTTATAAAGCACCATTTAGTTTAGGGGGAAGCATAAAATGGGTTCGCTTTATTTGAACAGACTATCGCATCAAGAGCGGGAAGAACTTAAAGGCAAGCTATCCGAGATACAGCAAGGCAAATGCTTTATTTGTGAGGGCACGATAGATTTGGCAGTCCATTCGGTCCAGATCGACCATGTTATCCCTACAAAGATGGGTGGTAAAGATGGCCCATCGAATCTTGCTTTAGCTCATTCGAGATGTAACGAGTCAAAGCAAGATGCAGATTTGAGGGTAGCAAGGATATTAGCGAGGTTTAGTAAAATTCGAGAGGCATGTGTAAAAGATAATAGGGGACCTAATCTAAGCGATATTTTTCATAGATATGGCGGTTCAAAATTTGAGTTGCCTTTAGAATTGGAGGACAATAACGAAATAGTCAAGTATTCACTCTCTCACGGAGATGATAGCCAAGTATACGAAGAAAGATTTTATACCGACGAGTTAAGTGGGTTTAAATATTTCTTCGCTGAGTTGCCAATTGAATATCTATTTCACGATGATAGGATAAATCCGAGAACAATTGGACAAAACATTTCAAAATTGGTTAAAGAATTTTTCTTGAAAAGACCGCAATTACACATTTCTTTGGGCTGGGTTGAGGTTAATGATACTACAAAATCGAAAATTAAGATTTTCGACGGACAGCACAAAGCGGCGGCACAGGTTTTATTAGGAGTTAAAAGGTTGCCAGTAAGAGTGTTTTTGAATCCTGACCTCGATGTTCTTCTTACGAGCAATTCCAATGCGGGAACGATTTTGAGGCAAGTAGCTTTTGATAAGTCAGTACAAAGACATCTGGGGAGTGCCCTCTATATTGATAGAGTTGAGCGTTATCAACGAGAGCGAGGGCTTTCTCCTGATGACTTTAACTTCTCAGAACGAGACCTTATGAACCAATATAAAGGAGAATCAAAGGAAATGGGGCGGTATATATTGGATGCTGTTAGAGACTCCATAACCCATCATCAAGAGAATAAACTCAAGGACTATATAGATTTTGGAGGGCAAGGTAAGGAAAAACCATTCTCATATAGCACAATAGAAAAAACCTTTTATTCCTTTTTCATTTACCCGGATGTCTTGGATACGCCTGTTAACTACCAATTAGAGGAAGGAGAGAATCCGAGAGAATTAGAAGAAGAACAAATACTCAGGCTGATGAATATCATAGCCGAGGAAGTATTTGTTGGAAAGTTTGACCCGGACATTGGAACTTATAGAATTGAAAAAAGAATTCAGAAGGGAGAAGATATACCAGATAATCATCTAATAGCTTACAGAATGAGTAGAGAGGAAATAATTTACCATTGGCTTCGATATATAGAACAAATAATAAAAGACTACTTTATTATACAAGGAAAGCCGATACAAGAAAAGAAACTCTTTCAATACCGATTTCCAGAACCACTCTGGGAACGGATAAGGATGTATGTAAGGAACCTGGTGAACTTGCCTTTATGGATGAACCAAGAACTATCTGCAACAATATTTGGTGGAAAGCGAAAAAACGTGAATTTTTCTTCTATTGTGCCCGCTTTAGGCAAAATTATGAGTTTTGGCAAAAAGTATTTGAAACGGGAAAAAAGCACCAAGGGTTCCAGGTAATAGCGGAGCCTTTGGATTTGATGGAGATGATTAAGGAATGAATAAAATGAATGCCAAACCGTATGTATGGCAAATGATAAAAGAAGCTGTAGGGGGTCTTGAAGGCAAAGCCACTTATTCAGAGATAAAGGATTTTATCAGAAACAAATACGGAGAGGTGAATGAAAGCACGATAAATTGTCAAATCATTGCGTGCACGGTTAACCATCCTTCGAGAATCCATTATCCAGAGAATAAGAAACCAAGAGTTGCTAATACAAAATACGATTTCCTGTTCAGTACAGGGTACAAGTACAGAAGAGGAGAAGTTGAACTTTATGATCCTGAGAAGCACGGCACCTGGGAAATCCGCAAAGACGAATATGGTAAGCTTACAGTTGCTCAAACGGGATTAGAAGAAGTCCCCGGAACGGAAGATGAGCAAGTTGAAGGAGAACAAGAATTGTTGTTCCCTGTTGAAAGCCATCTGCGTGATTTTATTGCAAATAATATTGAAGCGATAACGGTTAATGGACATAGATTAAAACTCTATGTTGACGAAAATGGTCGTGATGGTGTCGAGTATCCAACAGATGTAGGTCCAATAGACATTCTGGCTGTTGATGAGAAAGGTAACTTTGTGGTGTTCGAGCTGAAACTCAGTAGAGGTGCGGATAAAGCTATGGGGCAGATTTCAAGGTATATGGGTTGTATAAAGATGAATTTAGCCGGAGATAAAGGGGTTAAAGGAGTTATTGTGGCTAAGAAGGTGGATGAAAACTTAAAGTATGCCAGTTCTATTATTCCTGACTTAAGTCTGTTTGAATATGAATTGAATTTTAAAATACAAGAGGTGGGTATTGGTGAAGAGAAGGGGGATAGTAGATAAAAATTCCTTGGGATCCTTTTTCTTTTCTCTATGTGGTTCCGTGAGCAAAAGTTTAAAAAGATAAAGGGAAGATGAAATAAGGTGAAGAAAAAGATTGAATAGGGGTATATCTAAAGCATAATAAAGTTAAATAATCTTTGCCTTAATAAAATTGGAGGAAAAAAGATGATTGATTGGACAAAAACCGATAACGATAAAACTTTTCAGCGTCTGATAAACCACCTTTTTGCTTTAGAATGTAATTCACCTTGTTTTATCCCCAGCAGTCCATATATTGGAGCGGATGGTGGTTGGGATGGGTTTTACGAGGGATTTTATCCTTATGAAAATGTATCCGGAAAGTGGTCTATTCAGTCAAAATGGACCAAAAAATCATTTACGGAAGCAGTAAAGCATTTAAAAGGGGAGATAAAGAAAGAATTACAAAAAGCCGGGAGCAACAAGGTAGAACACTTAAGAATTGTGACAAACGCAGAACTCACAGTGGACCAAGTTAAAGAATTAGAATCTTTAAATCATAGCGAGTTGAAGACTTTGGGAGTTTGGCATAGGGAAAATTTAACTATGCGAATAGAGAAACAGCCATTTCTGAGACATTTATTTTTTGGAGACCCTCAGTTTCCTAAGTTTGTTCCATGTAATACTTATTTCGGTCAAGAGCAGCACTTGCTTCCCGTTTCTGCTACTGAAATTCCAAAGTTTAGGGAATATCTTGAAAGTGCTAAAGAGTTTATTCTTAACGACAAATTGAATATTCTGGTTATTTCAGCTCCAGGAGGGTACGGAAAATCTCATTTGTTGAGAGAAATTGCTAAAATTTCACATGAAATAGATACAAGTAGACAGCCCTGGATAGTAAGACCATCTTACAGAAAGATAGAAGATGCAATACAAGACGAAATCGTAAGTGAGCGGAGATATTTATTGATTTTCGACGATGCGGATCGATATTTGGAAGAAGTAAGTCCCATTTTAGCATTTGTGAAGTCACAAGGAATATCAATAAAAGTTATTTTCGGGACACGGACTTCGGGGTTACAGTCCATCCATCGTGTTATAAGAGATTTACGGTGTGAAGAGTTTTATATGGAGATGAGCATTTCAGATTGGTCAAAAGAGGATTTAATCCATCTTTTACAATTGGCAGCAGAGGAAGACAAAGTGAAAGACGAAGAGTTAATAGCAACTCTTTATCCTAATCCGTTTATAATAGTGTGGATTGGTAGGCAAATAAAAGGGAAAGACACCCTTGACATTGCTACATTGAAAGAAAAGATGGTCGATGATATTGATTACGAAGCAGAAAAATGTCTATTTTTGAATAAGGGAGAAATTACGAGTTTTATGCTCAATCTATCCAGTATCGTACCATTTTCTAACAACGATAGCAAGGTTATTGAAATTTTGAGCAAACACTTTGGTATTGACAAAGACTTAGTAAGTGGGTCTATTGATCAACTTTTAAAATCAGGAGTCTTAAGAGAGGTAGGAAAATCCTTAAGGTTTAATCCAGATATGAAAGGAGATATTTACCTCGCTTACAACTTAGGAAGGAGAGTCGATGATTCCACTATAAAAAGTTTAATAAAGACATGGCTTCCTATTTTCGCAGAGCGAGTACTTATAAATCTAAGTGCTGCTTCAAAATATGGTAATTTATCTGTAATCAGAGAAATCCTCGCCGATATTATAAATACATGGATACCTAAGTTTCAGACTTTATATACTCGACCCCCAGCACATTCATAATTTGCCT
>CAZXYJ010000089.1:0-5280 GCA_964644925.1 uncultured Halobacteria archaeon
CCCGCAACCAGATCCACTTTCATGCCTGCTTCGCAAATGGTTTCAGCAGTCAAATCACCAATAGCGGCAATTTTCGCATGCTCCAAAACCTCAAAGATATTTTCTTTCATTCCAAATTCTTTGGCAAGCCCCAAAAACGTTTTAAACGTTAAAGAACTCGTGAATATAATATAATCCGGGTTATAGGCTACGAACTCCGAAAACAGCTCTTTCTCTTCTTCGGTATCCTTTATCTCCACTTTATATATCTGGATGTCCCTCACGAAAGCACCTTTTTGACGTAAGAAGTCCAGAATGTCCCGACCACCTTCGGCACTCCGTAGGAAAACGATTTTTTTATTTTCTGCATCTCCTCTCGTATCCATTAGCTCCATAAGCCCTTTTGCGCTGTATTCCTCCGGCATAAAGTCAACTTGCACACCATGTTTCTCGAGTTCCGAACCCGTAACCGGACCAATAGCGCATATTTCGATACCCGCATCCGAAAGCTTCGCTTTCAAGTCAAATTTACCTTCGCAGATGCCGAATGATTTCTTTACTCCGTTTAGACTTGTGAAGACGACTATGTCCACGCCCTCATTAAAAACGTCCTCTATCTCCTTCAACGCCTCTTTTCTATCTACCAGTTCAAACAGGGTAAAGCCGAAGAAATCAAACCCGTATCTATCTGCTTTTTCCTTCGACCGTTTAAGCACGTTCTCAGGTCGAAAAGCTACTATTTTCTTTCTCATTTTGGTTGCCTCTTTTTAAATATAATTTTATATGATTTAGAATTGTATTTTGTATTAGTAAGAATCATGAAAGTTGTTCAGACCAAATTGGAAGAGGAAGAGTACACTCTTTTAAAAGAATGGCTAAAAAAAGAGGGTAAGAGCATAGAGCAGGGAATCAGAGAAGTAATTATAGACACTTTAGGTCAGAGAGCGAAAGTTTCTTCTAAGGACACATTTTTTTTAGAGAGGTCGGCAAGAAGTGGGAAAAAGGATATAAGCGAGAAGCACAATGATTACCTCTATTAGCCTTGTGGATACGAGCGCTTTCTGTGCTTTGGATGATTCGGATGATGCGAACCATGAAGAGGCGATTAAGATTCGGAGAGGTATCAGGAATGACGAGCTTCAAATTAGAAGGCTTTACACCTCTAATTACATCCTTGACGAAACATTAACACTTATAAGGATGCATTTAGGGCATAGTCAAGCGATAGATTTTGATGAGAGGATAAGAAAATCCAAGATAGTGAATGTTGTGAGGATTTCCGCAGAAGTCGAAGAGAAGGCATGGATGATCTTTAAGAAGCATAAAGACAAAAGATATAGTTTCACGGATTGCACAAGCTTTGCTTTGATGGAAGAGTTTGGGGTAAAAAATGCCTTTTCTTTCGATCGGAACTTCGAGCAATATGGTTTTTCACTTCTCCGGGTGTAGAACCAACTTCTCCCTCACATTAACCACCTCACCAACCACAATCACCGCAGGCGGCTTCACTTTTTCTTTCGCTGCTACTTCCTCGATGTCCCCCAGCGTTCCAACTACAACCCTCGCATCTTCGGTAAATCCCTTTTCAACCACTGCAACAGGCGTTTCGGCACGCCGTCCGTGCTTCAAAAGGTTGTCTACATTTTTAGCAAGATTTCCTACACCCATCAATATAACAAGCGTGCCCTTCAAATTCGCAATCGCTTCCCAGTTGATGCTATCAATTTCTTCTTTCTCTTCCATCTCGTGTCCCGTGATTACAGTAACAGCAGAAGAAATGCCGCGGTATGTAAGCGGAATGTAGAAATAAGCAGGTGCGGCAACCGCCGATGTTATCCCGGGCACCACGTCAAAATCAACACAATGCTCTCTGAGAAACACCGCCTCCTCGCCACCTCTACCGAAAATATAGGGGTCTCCACCTTTCAATCGCACTACCTTGTCGTATTGTTCCGATAGGTCAACCATGAGCATGTTTATCCCATCCTGCGAAAGTTTATGCTCCTTTGCCGTTTTTCCGATGTCAATGACCTTCTTACCTTTGGGAATCAGCTTCTTCACGCCGAAAACCAAATTGTCAACTAACACCACGTCTGCTTCTTGTATAAGCCTATACGCCTTCAAACTTATCAGTTCCGGGTCCCCCGGTCCTGCACCCACGAGATATATTTTTCCCATTTCTTGTTGTATAATAACTTCCTTCTATTTAAGACACAGATTTACACGGATTTACGCGGACTTATTTAAGTTAAAGATTGTTGATTTTTATCATCTGTCTGTGTTAATCTGCGTTAATCAGTGTCTATAATTTATTTTCTTGTCCTTCTACCCATCATATTATATGTTTTTACCCTCTGACGATAATCTGACGATAATCTGACGATTCTTTACATTATGCCAGTTCATAGTATATCGCCCTCCCCTTTCCTATCCTTTTCACCAATTTATTTTCTAACAGTAGCTTGAGCTCACGGTTTGCCGTGTCCCTACTAATTTTTTTATCGAACATTTTCTGTATCTCACTGATAGTAATTCTTGGATTAGTCTGAAGATACTTGAGAATCTTTATCTGTCTGTCGTTTAAGTATATTTGTCCTCGTTCTTCTTTTAGCAGTCGATCCAGACTCAGGTCTAAAATCGCTTGTTTCACGCGACCCATACTCACTGCGACGCCTTCCGTAAAGTACTCTAACCATTGTGAGATATTTATTGTTTTTGGGTCAACGGTTTGCAGAGCTTCATAGTATCTGCTGCGTTCTTCATTATAATAATCATCCAACGCGAAGAAACGTTTCGTGTCAAAACCGCGGAGGTATAGAATCAACGTTGCCAGTGCCCGCGCAGTCCTACCGTTACCATCTACAAATGGGTGTATCCGAACGAATTCGTAATGTGCAATCCCGCTCATCAAAACCGTGTATAATTCTTTTGCTTCTTTACCGTTTAGCCAAGCAACAAAATCGTGCATTAAAGCGGGAACTTGCGATGCTTCCGGCGGTTGAAAGGTTACCCTTCCAAAACCGTTAACCACCGCTACCTCCACTTTTCGATAGTGTCCGGCTTCTGAATCCGTAAGAATCCCCCGGGTATTTAACCTGTGTATTTCCAGGATTATGCCCTCAGTAATATTGTCAGCACATTTTTCTCCTAACTTGTCTATGTATTCCAGAACTTTCACATATCCCCGGACCTCCTTTTTGTCCTTTTCCCATGCCGCTATGTCTTCACCGCGGAGCAGCCTATTAACCTCTTCCATTGTGAGTCTATTACCTTCGATACTCGTAGAATGGTGCGTCATCTTTAGAATTGCTTCTTTTCTCAGTTTGACCTCCCATTTAGGGAGCAGCGGTGCGTTAAGTATGCCCTCACGAGAAGCAGAAATATCTGCTATGTAGTTGAGGATTTTGTTCGTAATGGTGAAGTTTGGACGGTACATGGTGGATACCTCTTGCTTTTAAATACTAAAACAGCGTTATAAATAAAACACCCAACACCATCACGATTGCACCTACTAATCGCGCTCTTATACCCTTCTCTTTAAATATCAGGTATCCAAAGAGAACGCCGCCGATTGCACTCGTTCTTTTTATTGATATGACGTATGCTACGAGGGTTAAACTGATTGCGGTCATCTGACATACGGCAGTCAAGCCTCCGAACAGCCCGAGTTTAAGCAAAGCACGCCAATTAGCACGTATCTGGGCTGTTTTCCTGTTCCTTCTGAACGTACATAGCGGTAACATAAGTAGTGCAACATAGGTATCTACTGCGATTACCCAAAAGAGTGGAGACGAATTTTGCAGTCCAATCTTGTCAATGTTGGCGGTTATACTCCAGATGAATGCGACAATCAACATCAATCTTGGACCTTTTTCTTTCAGCAGCGCTTTAAACGGGGCAAGGTATCCTTGGGACTTTTTATTTATGTTCAGCAGATACGAACCCGTAACAATCAGGAAAATGCCAATAAGTCCAAAAATACCGGGGAATTCTCCAACCATTAAAGGCGAGGTTATTAAAAGAAATAGAGGTGTAAATGTAAGCATCGGAACTGTTATGGACAAATCAGATGATTTGAGAGCTTTCATGTACAGGACAAGCGTAAAGGCATATAGCGTGCCGCCAGTGACCAATGCCAGCCAGAACCGCTCGCCGAGAGGCGGTATTTCAGTAAAAAGCAGGAGTGGTAACAGAAATGGCAGCGCAAAGCACGGTAATGACCATGCAATCACGTACTCATCAATGTCCTTCAGGCTTTTCTTGCTGAGGACGTCCTTCGTTGCCTCGAAGAGTGCAGTTAAAAATGCGAATATGAACCAGAGCATGGTTATTTATTATAATTAGAAACTTTATATTTAGGGAGAAATTCTATGGAGAGCAAGGATAAAGGTGCTGAAGCAAAAGAAGCAAAACTTGGCTATAAAAGCGCTTTTGTTTTAAAGGAGGAGAAAACATGAAGAAAAGGGAAATTGCTGCACTTGTAGTTTTCTTTGCAGTTTTTATAATACTCTTTTTATCTGTTGAACAGCATAGGCCGCCTAAAGTAGGCGATTTTGTAATGAATGACAATGTTAGTATTCTGGTTTATTCACCAGTAGTTAAGGATTGTCTTTCTATTGGCTCTGAAAAGTATGAAGCAGGAGCAGGCTGGAAGTTTGTTATTTTGGACATTAACCTCGCAAATATGGCAAAGGAGAATAGGACATTTTATGCCGGACGGATAGAAGATGAAGACGGCATGGTTTATTTTAATTATCAACACTACTATAAGGGTTATACTAAGTTATCACCCGGTAAAGGGAGAAGTATTGACGTCGCTTATAATATGCCTACAAACGCTGTTCCTGAAAAGTTCCATTATACTATTCTTAATTCAGATTCTTGGTATGGAGAAATACTATTAAAAAGGTGAGAAAGCGCATGAATAGCGAAAAAGTGGAATATACTTGGTGGCTTTACCTTATTGGAATTCTTGGACTTATATCTGGAGCAACTATGTGCATCCTTCCTGTAGTTTTATTATCTCCGTTTATTGTTACACAATTTACAATACTTGGCGCCTTCTTGTTACCCTCAGCAATTCTTTTCTTATTGATAAAAGGGGAAATAACGTATTTGATGTACACAGGAATGTTTGCTATGGTTAGTGTATTTCGTACATTTTCCCCATTAATTTATCCTCCCATTCCTAATTGGACGTTTTTTATCGGTTGTGTGCCATATTGGCTTTGTTTAGCATATTTAATTTAGAGAATTTTGAAAAACCCCTGGGATATACAACTTTTTATGTGTTCATACATA
>CAZXYJ010000090.1:0-5206 GCA_964644925.1 uncultured Halobacteria archaeon
TAAGAGGTGATAGAAAAAGACATGAAAACGAAATACGCGTTTGCATTTACGCTTTGTTTGCTCTTGCTTCTTGCAGGAGCGGGAGTTGCATCAGCAGCGCAAGGAGAAACGACGGCAATAGTAAGTGGCGTTACAGATAGCGCATGGATAGCATTAGCGGCAGCCATTACAATGGCAGGTTCAGCGCTTGCTGCAGGCTGGGCAATATCGGCTACGGGAGTCGCGGCTGCGGGGGCTACGGCGGAGAAGCCTGAGACGTTTGGTCGTGTGCTGATATTCGTTGCGCTTGCAGAAGCGATTGCCATCTACGGGCTTTTGATCGCGTTTATGCTCTGGACGAAGATATAATAGTGACATAGCGCTAAGTGCAAAATGCAGAATAGGAATGGAGAAGGGCTATTTGGAAAGATGAAAGGGCAGTTCAGAACCAATATTCTTTTTCAAGCCCTTCCATACACTATTCTTATTTCCGCACTCACCATCACCGGCTTATTCGGCGGTTTCGCACTCGGCAATCGGTGGGGAAGCGGCAATATAGCAGGCTTTGCCTTTTCTCTTTCTTTCTCTCTTCTCGGCTTCTTTCTCGGATTCCTTATTTCTTACCTCGTCGTGAAGAAGAAGTATCTGGTGGAAGGTTTGTGATGGAAAAGAGAAAATAATAAAAGGATACATTATAATTGAATGAAGTAAGAGAGACTTCAGGTGACGGCATCTGGGTGGTCCATTACGTAAATCTTTGGTACTTTTGAGAAAATGTCATGCATTTTTCTCTATTAGAATAACTTCGGTATATCCGACCTTAGTGTCGTATATTCCTTCCTATTGGTATCGTACGCAAACTTTATCGCCCTCGCATCTTTTACCCAAGACATAGGATATATATAAAAATTTCGCATATTGAGGCTTCATCCCGAAAGTCAATATAGATTGAACTTCCTCCCACACTTTTTATGAGATAGGTTTTAAATAGATTAGTATACAATTATTAGTAAGGTGATAAAATGAGCGAGTGCCCCGATTATAAAACTATGAATGCAACAGAAAATAATGATATAAAAGCTAAAATAATAATCAGAGCTATCCCAGTAGCAATTTTTATATCACTCATTACTATCTCAGGGATGTTGCGTGGCTATAGACTTGGAATAATAACAAACAGCGATTTCATCCTTTTTGTATCAGTTACTTCTTCCGCATTTTTTTGTTTTATATATTCAATATTGTTCTTGTATTTTAACGAAACTTCTGAATATCCGTGGCGAATTTGGAACTAGATATTTTAAAAATACAACAATCTCACAAAATCTTTTTCCTTTGTTCGCCTATTATTCTGTCAAGAGTTGCTATGAATTTCTCCTCAGACCCCTCGGGGATGGATGCTCCCGATGCAACGGGATGCCCGCCACCAAAACCACCCACTTCTTTCGATGCTTTCTCCATTGCTTTAGCGAGGTCTATTCCATCTTCCTTGCCTTCTGCGATGAGCTTCTTACTACACCGTGCCGATATTTTTGTTTCCGCTCTTGCACCTTCTTTATCTCTTGTTTTCATGTTTAATGCGATTACCGGCTTCGCAGGGTATAAATATTCTGCTACGATCCCGTCTAAAATGCCTGTTACTCCTCGCTCCTGCACATAAAAGTAGAAAATGGCAGGTAACTCTTTTATGATTCCTTCGCCACTTTCTATCCTATTTAATTCAGAAACAAGTTTGCTCTGGAACTGTATATAGCGGGAAGCTGCTTCTTCTACCCATTTCCCATCACGCAGGCACAGACCTATCCCCACGCCCGCTTTTCCAAACCGACCGCAAGCATCCACCATTCTCATTAAATCTATTCCCTTTCTCACCACTTCGGCATTCAGAATATACGTGTTGCCTACCAGAGCATCCCTGTTAATAGCCGCTCCCGCGTTAGACTCGAGGGACAGCGATAACAAAGCAGCAGTCAATCGCCTTTCCTCTTCTTCCTCCAAATCGCGGATGTTTCTATCACCTTCAATATCCTGTTTTTTCAAAAACGCATCCACCCACTCAACCTTACCCGCAAGCGGGATATACGGGTCGGTGGAGAAAAGGATCAAATCACGAATTTTTCCATCTCCGAGTTTCAACCCCTTTTCGACTGAAATAACACCCTCTTTTATTCCCTCATCCAGAATCATTTTGTTTGTTCCTGTGTCCATCCGCAATTTATCTCCTAAGGTGCCTGCTACTGCGAGACCCGCGAGGTCTATGTTGCCCCTGCCGTCGCTCGACAAGCGTCTTGCCACGAGATAAGAGAGCCCTGCAGCACAAATATCCCCTTCTATCTCTTTTTCCCCTTCCCCCGTGTGTTCGCCTTCGGGAATGTAAGGGTTTATGAGGGCAAAAGAGTCGGGAAGTGAAGAAACGAGCTCATTGATCGGGGTTGGGGAAGTCAAAGGTGGCGTATGGTGGTCTATGATTATAACATCCTTCTCGTTGAGATGCGCTGAAATCAAGTCCAACTGCGCAGTGCCCATGTCGCAAATTATAATAAGCGGGTCTTTTAACCCCCGAATAAAGGAATCCTCTAATTTGCTTACAATCGTCGTATGGAACTGTATTCCTCTTCGAAGCAAAGCATTACAAATAATCCCTGCAGAGGTTATTCCATCTGCATCGTAGTGCGAGACAATCCTTGCGTAATCATGTCTCTTTATCAGTTCTACTGCCTTTTCCATCGCCTTTTGCACGCTTATCATGCTACAATAAATAGAATGGTCCTATATCCACAAATCAAAAAGTTTTCTTTAATAAATTACTTGTAGTAAAAGAGTGAACTGAAAACTGACACTTGACATCTACCCAGGGCGTGTGGCCTAGTTAGGACATGGCGGCAGCCTCCTAAGCTGCAAATCACGGGTTCAAATCCCGTCACGCCCGTACCTATGTCCTATACCTCCTCTCTATCCACTATTATGACGTCTTTCATCGCTTTAACCGCTTGAAACGGTATAAAGATATACTCATCCCCCTCTTTAAACCCGCTCGTATCAAGCTCAGCAGCAGGTTTAACCACAAGTTCACTTAACATGCCTGTTGCTGCGTCTGCTACTACATTATGCAGTATCCCTATTTCACCGCCATCTAAGTCCATAACCATTTTACCACTCAATTTTTGCGCGGATATTTTTTTCATTTTCCCTTCCCATTGCTTTACACTTTCTTTTATATGTCTTTATATATTAACTTTCTCTTTGTATTGCGGGAGAGCAAATCATAATGCCAAATACAAAAAATATCATTTAACTTTATATACAATTAATAATATAACATGGAGGTTAGAGGTCAGGGCCCGTAGCTTAGTATGGTTAGAGCGCCCGGCTCATAACAGAGAATCTATGGCGTATCGCCTCCTAAATACGTTTCTTTGTGAGACACCGGGCGGCCAAGGGTTCAAATCCCTTCGGGCCCACTATAAACCTTCCATTAGAAAATAAAAATCCCGTGAAATTGCTATATCCTTAAATTTCACCGCAGAGCACACAGAGAACGCGGAGGCACCAGAAAACCTAAGCAAAGATTGAAACAGTCTTAAAACTCAGCGGTCTCGGCGCTCTCCGCGGTGATAAATCTCTTTACTTTTCTATCTCCTCCTCTTCCCCTTCCTTCTCTTCTTCCGCTGCTCTTCTTCTTGACACATGCTTTATCAGCACGATGTCTCCAATTGCCGTTACCCAGCGGTAGGGGATAATCACGCCCTTCTTCTTGCCCACTTTGAAAGCATAGGGATTTATGTTTCGCACCGCAAGCCCTGATATTCTCTTCTCTTTTATGTCTACACTCACATCCTCTATCTTACCGACATATACACCCCTATCCGTGTATATATCCTGCCCATATAAGGAAGACAATTCTATTTCCATAATTATATTTATGGGTGGATGGGATATATATAAATAATTAACGAATCGGAAGTGGGTCAAGAAAAGAGAAAACGAGAAACGATGCGAACATCTATACAAGTGGGTAAGCTTATCGGCATACCAATAAGGCTGCATTTTAGTTTTTTATTTATCTTACCGCTAATCGTAGTGATGTTTGCGCATGGCATTACATTAAGTATAGAGCCCAATTCACCTATTTTTCCTTTAATTGCATCGTTGTTTGCAAAAGACCCTACAAAACCTATCCCGCTTCCACTGGGCTTAGGAGATGTCGAAATGGCAGCTTTTCTCCGCTATTTTTTGTCCCTTATCGCGTCTTTTATTTTTTTCCTCTCTTTATTACTTCACGAATTGTCCCACTCCTACGTTGCAATGAAATTTGGAACGAGAATACACAGTATTACACTACACCTCTTCGGCGGCTTAGCCATGATGGAGGATATCCCGAGGAGCCCGGAGAAGGAGTGGAGAATAGCAATTGCGGGACCTTTGATGAGCTTTTTCCTCGGCGGTGTATTCCTTCTTACTTTTTGGGGTATAAAACCATTGAGTTTTGTTATTTACCCGATTAAGATTTTAGTGTTCATGCTCGGTTTTTGGAACGTCGTATTAGGCACATTCAACTTATTACCTGCCTTTCCAATGGATGGTGGGCGAGTTTTAAGGGCTTTACTTGCGAAAAGAATGCCATTTCTAAAAGCAACGAGAAGAGCGGTGTTGGTAGGAAAAATATTTGCCGTTGCACTGGCAATGTCCGGGATTGTTGCTGACCCTTTTATATTTATTTTAACCGGTGAGACGGTACGGAATCCCTTTATCGTTGGAATTGCTATTCTCCTGTACATACTCGCAACAGAAGAAGAAGCCGCAACCATCGTTTTTGCTTCCTTAGAGGGAATAAAAGTGAGCAATGTCATGAGAACCGAGCGAACGAGCGTGCTGGATGATATGCCCGTCATAGAGCTGGCGAACAAGATGCTTGATGACAAAACAGCCGAATATGCAGTGCTGAATGAAAGCGGGGAATTAAAAGGGTTTGTAACGTTTGATGATATAAAAAACTTGTCTGACGAGCAACGCTACATCTTTAAAGTTTCTGATATAATGCTCTCACTTGATCGCGTTAGCGACGTTATATTAAAGGAAGCAGAGGCAATAGAAGCGCTAAAAAGGATGATGCAGAACAGGAGAAACGTTCTGGCGGTGATAGATGCGATGAACGGGAACTTCATAGGAGTCATAACGAGAAGAGACTTAGCGATTTATATGGAGATGTCGAAAGCGCGTGTGTAAA
>CAZXYJ010000091.1:0-5171 GCA_964644925.1 uncultured Halobacteria archaeon
GCGACGATGACACAACGAATTGTAACGGCGATGGAAAACGAGCACGTGGACATAATTGCGCATCCTACCGGGCGTGTTCTGGGTAAAAGGGAGCCGTACGAGGTGGATATGGAGCGGTTGATGGAAGTGGCAAGGGATACGGGCACCGTTATGGAACTCAATTCATTTCCTAGCCGGCTGGATTTGAATGACGTTCATTGCAGGATGGCAAAGGATTATGGTGTGTTGATTGCAATATCAACGGATTCGCATGATGCGACGCAGATGGGTGCAGTGATAAAATATGGGGTGGCGACGGCGAGAAGGGGGTGGCTCGAAGCGAAGGATGTGGTGAATACGAGGGGATTGGAGGAAATGATGAAAATGATAAAAGGGTGAACCTATCAATCCAACGCAACATAATTCCTACCACACCTCAGTTCTTCCATTATCTGGGGAACAGAATACCCTTCTGATGACAGATCAACCACCCTCGCCCTTAACATTTTTATCGATGTCTTAATAATTCCTCCATGCCTTCAAGCATTTCTTCAAACCTTGTAAATTCTAATAGAATCGTACCTTTTTGTTTCTCGATTCTATTTAATTCACGTTCATATTTCTCTTTGTCAAAACTTTTATTCTTTATAGCCTCTTTTAGCGCAGTAATTTCCTCAACTTGATTTTTCATCTTTTTTATCCACTCTTTTATCGCCTTACTTACATATACATATTCGCCTTTATCAACAGCAATATCTCTAAGAGCGAATGGAACCCACACACGAACGTATTCAGAGCGATCTTTCTTATAAGCATCAATGAGCAATTTAACAGCTCTTTCACCACCTATTTCACCAAGAGTTCTTATAATCTCTATCCTAATCTTATATTTTTCCTTTTTAAGCGGCTCAACAAGAAGTTCAGCCGTTTTATCACTGCCTACTAGTTTTCTCAAAGGTTCTGTAGCATAATGACCAACTTCCCAATCTTTATCCTTAAGCATGCTGATAAGTGGCTCTACACTTCTTTTATCGCCTACGTCGCCAAGAGCTTCTGCGGCATGCATACGAATTTGAGAGTTTTCGTTCTCAAGCATCTCGATAAGTGGTTCTACCGCTCTTTTATCCTGTATTTTTTCAAGAGCTTTTATAGCCTCCAAACAAACATCATCTTCCTCATCTTTGAGTGCTTCAATAAGCGGCTCTGCACAAATACTATTTCCAATTTTACCGAGGGCTTCTGCGGCTCCAGAACGAAAATCTTTAGACGGGTCTTTCAGTTTATTCATGAGAATCTCAACCACTTTCTCATTGCTCATCTTCTTGAGCGCATCCGAGGCTACTGAGCATACCTTACCATGCCAACCTCCACCCTGCTTATCTTTGAGAGCCCAAATAAGCGAATCAATAGATTTTGGATTTCCTATCTTACCGAGGGCTTCTGCGGCACAACAACGAACATAGGCACTTTCATCTTTTAATGCCATAATAAGTGGTTCTACACTTCTTTTATCACTTATCTTATCAAGGGCTTTTGCGGTTACCATGCGAACAACCTCATTATTATCTTTAAGCAATTCGATAAATGGCTCCACAACAGTTTTACTATCTATTCTACCAGAAAATACCATTTCAGTAAGCGTATTTACAGCAGAATGACGGACATATCCGGTACGATCTTTAAGACGCTCAATAAGTGGTTCAACAACTCTTTCATCATCTATTTTACCAAGTGCACGTATAGCTTCGTTGCGAACGTGTTTATTACGGTCTTTAAGCGCTTTAATAAGTGGTTCGACTGTTTTAGCAGTGCCTATATGTTCAAGAGCTCTCACAGCCCCAGAGCGGACATATTTTGAGGGGTCTCTGAGCTTATCGCTAAGAGATTTAATTGCTTTTTCTCTATCTTTTATAGCAACTCCAACTCGTTCAACGATTTGTTCGATGGCATAGCCAGCAATTTCGGCAGTATATGCCTCTCTATCACTAAGAATTTCACGAAGGGGCTCAATCGCTTTTTCGTCCCCGACTTCACGAAGTGCGCGAACTGCTTTCAGACATATGTATTTATCACTGTGTTTAAGTGCTTTTATCAGTCCTTCAATATCGTTTGATTCTTTCAATCTTTCTATATCGGGCTTAAATATCATCTCGCACATCTTTATTCTTAATTTTGCTAATATATATAGTTAAAATGTGTTAAGTAAAGGTAACGAAAGGAAATTTGCTGAAGAATTTAGAGATGTAGTGAAAAGAATGAGAGAGGATATAAGAAGAACAGAGAATGGAAGACATTTTAGGCTTTCTTTCCATGGTCATCCTGAGAGGAGATGAGATCAGAAATGAGAATTACCGAGAAAAGGAGATTAGTAATAGAAATGGTTGAGGACGTAAGAAGAATAGGGAGAATAAGGGGCTTTGAACTTGATTATGGCGGTCGAAAGGTGACGAGTAGTCTAAGAGTAAAAGCATTAAAAGACCCTTACACCGCAGATATATCCAAATCAGATGTAATGATAGCTATTCATGAGATTTGGGCGATGTCGCTTATAATAGATGCTCTTGATGCGGAGATTAGGAATAAAATACTTAAGGTACGTGGATCACCAGAAGAACCTGCTGCCATCCTAAGAACTAAATCCTATGGGACCCTAACCATTTGGTATCAGTTTCCAAGATATGGTCCTAACAGGCATGGTAAATTGCTCAGCATGTATGCGAGAAATGAAAGAAAGGAGGAAGTCAAAAATATTTTAGCGCTTAAAGAAATACCAGAAAATTATAAAGAATGCGAGTCTGCTGTCAATAAAGGAAATCTCAGACCTGATATTGTCATTGTCAAAGGATCTTTTAAATTTGCAAACGATATAAGAACTGAGACAGAGGACAGAGTAAGAGAAAAAGCCGTTGTTATCGACCCAAAGATAGAAATCAGGGAAAAAGATGTTAAGCAATTGCAAGCTTACACACACTTATTCCCTGAAGGAAGCAAGTTTATATGTCCGTGTCTGAATGGAGTGCCTCTCAGACCAAGTGGATGGGATGTTATTGAAGACGTGAGACCTGAGGGAGAAGGAATTAATAGATTTAGAGAAAGCTTAAGGGATGCTGTGCAGGAAATTTGTTCCTCTTGAATTTCGCGTAGGATTCACATTCAATAACTACTGCTAAGCATGAAATCAAAGAGTTTTCCCCTTTATCCCTTCCAACTCCTCTAATATCTCCTCTTCGTCTGCGGACAACAACCCCTTTCCCTTTGACGTTTTCATTTCTTTCATTTCTTCTTCTGTAATATCCACATACAAAACGTCATTCTCATTTATTTGCCGTCCCACCGTCGGCTTTTTCATTGAAATTGCCACCTGCATAGGCACCACCGCTTCTTTTATGCTGCCTCCCTTATCCTGTATCTCGTTTATCGCTCCAATCCTGGTACCATCCGATTTTACCAGTTTCACGCCGGTTTTTATCTTCCCGCCCAAGACCTCGATACCAAAAATAGCGGGTTTACTTTGCCTGAATACACACCCGGGCAGAATTTTCATCTTTGCCGGTGTGGTCAGCCTATCTATGAGTTCACGCTTCTCTTTATCCCGCTCTTCTTTCACCCAGTTCTTATACTCTTCTATCAGTTGGTAAATAACGTCGCTCATAAATACAGGAATGGCGTTCTCCAGAGCAGCTTCTTTTGCATCAGGCAGTATATCAACGTTAAAGCCCAAAATAACGCTCAAATACCTGTCCCCGGTAGTAGTAGCGTCTATTACGTCCCTTCTAGATATGTTTCCAACTGCTGCTTTTTTTATCTTTTCTATTCCTTCTGTTTTCAGTTCCATGGCAAGCGCTTCCAGCGAGCCCATTGTATCGGTCTTTATGATTATTCCTTCCGGGCTTAGGCTTGCTTCCATTTTCAGTTCCGCGGTCTCGCCCTTCATTATTCTTATCACATTATCGAGTTCATCTTGCTCCGGCCCTGCCACTCGCACTTGCGACCCGGGAAGCGCATTTTCTATCCCCGGGGCTACTATTTTCATTCCCGAAGCAGCATTCACACTTTTTATACGAAGAAATCTTTGTTCTGTTCGTATCTCTTGCAAAGCTCTTGGTTTCAGCAGTGCTTTCACCTTTGTTACTATTGGGTCATCCTCCGTACTTCCCACCACGATTGTATCGCCCACGCTGAGCTTTCCTTCGTATAATATCACGTCAATCGTGGTTCCGAGACCTTTCTCCTCCTTCTTTTCCAGTATCGTGCCAACACCCGCCTCTTCTAAATGAACTCGCAGAACTTTCTCAAAGAACTTCTGTGATAATCCTATCAGAACAAGCAGCAAATCCGCAATTCCTTCTCCCGTCTTCGCGCATACCGGCACGATACCCACGTTCCTTGAGAAGTCTTTTATCCGGTCGTATCTATCAGCCGAGAACCCTTTATCGTACAGGTCGCCCACTATTTCATATATCCGCGCATCCAGTGCCTCTCTCGCATATTCCGGCTGGTCGTTATAATTGAGGATAAACGGTCTTTTATTTGAGTTCCAGCCCTTTATCCGGTCTATTTTGTTCAATGCCACCACGAAAGGCGTTTTTAATAATCTTAAGATGTTTAATGCTTCGTAAGTCTGAGGCTGAAATCCTTCCATCACATCCACTACCACAACGGCAACGTCAGCTAAAGCGCCCCCTCTTTTCCTCAGAGATGCAAAGGCATGGTGCCCGGGGGTATCAATGAAAAGCAAACCGGGAACTTCTATTCCCGTCCAATCCGTCCTCAAAGGTTCACAAATCTTCTTTATCAGCTCTATCGGGATTTCCGTTGCCCCAATATGCTGTGTCACGCGTCCCGCTTCCTTTGCTGTTATTGTGGTGCCCCTTATGTTGTCGAGTAAGGTGGTCTTGCCATGGTCTATGTGTCCCAATACAGAGAGAATAGGGGTTCTTATTCGCTCCTGCTCCTTCCCCTGCTCTTGCCCTTCCATCTCTTTTACCTCGCATTTTCAGTAGTTCAATAGAATAGAAATAGATATAGATGCTTGTATTTTACTTATAGTCATTTCAATAATAAATTGCAAATATTGAACCACGAGATTTCACAAAAAACCTTTACCAACAACTTTTGGTCGTGTCCCCCTTTTATATATGGACATAAGCAACGTTGGTAAGAGAGAACAGCGGATACTTGATATAATAAAT
>CAZXYJ010000092.1:0-5129 GCA_964644925.1 uncultured Halobacteria archaeon
ATGCCCAAGAAACATCTTTATTAAAATTAATGCTAATATGACATTGTCAAACTAACTACTGCACTACCAATGATAATTTTTCGATTTATTTTTACCCCATCTAAATTTATATGCTTTTGAGATTTAAAAAATAAAAAAAGGAAGAGCGGCAGAGTCTTCTTCAAGCCTCTCAACCCCCTTTCTTGTATCTATTTGTACTCACACATCATAGCCTTACACTGGCAGATCTCAAGCGTCCAAACTGCGTTGGCACAGTGGATAACTCATCCTAAGATGTGTCGCTCCACGCCTTATTATATCTCTGATTGCGTCACTTCTACTTCCGTAATAGCCATCTCTGACAAGCTCATCTACGTTTTCGATTTCGTCTGCCGGTATTTGCATTTCTACCAAATTTTTACCATTCATTTTTTTTCCTTTTCACCCCCTTTTGTTTTTACAAAACGAAAGCTCGATCTAATATGCGCTGCTCCTTTCTGGAGAGATTCTCGATCGAACCAATTCTGCCCCCATAATATCCCTCTCTGAAAGCACACCTACGTCTTCTATTTCTTCCGCAGTTATTTGCATATCCACCAAAATTTTACCGTTCATTTTTTTTCCCACTACCTTTCGTACTTTAAGATTCACCGATGCGTCAACGAACCGGTTTATAGATGTGAGGATACCCTCAGTTATGCTTTTTGCATCGCCTCTGCTTCCATAATATCCTTCTCTGACAAACCCATCTATGTCTTCTACTTCTTCTATCACTATTTGGAGATTTACCAAACTTTTACCATTCATCTTTTCCACATCACCTCTTTTTTTCATCCCTTCTCCCCCCCACCTTTTTCATCACCCCCTTTTTATCTTGAGGTTCGCCCTTTTTTAAACGAACTTAATTATAAATATGCAGGTACCCCTATTTAAGGTTTTCGGTTTTTTGAAAAACCGAAAAACATAAAATAGGGTAACACCAAATATTAACATATTTGGCTATTTATCGGTAAGCTCCAATAAAAACAAATAGTTTAAATATGGACGTGTTAAAGGGTTAAACATGAACAAACTCGAAAAAATATTTGGAAGGAACGCGCAGCTTATTGTCTTAGAGTATCTAATAAGAAATCGCGGTACGACAACGTATTTATCAGGCATCGCAGAAGAGGCTGGGCTTTCTCACTCCAGTGTCGCACGCGTAATCGAGCCGCTTTTAGAAATGAATATCGTGAAAGAAGGCAAAATGGGCAAACAAATAAGGACGTTCACGTTGAACGAGGATAGCGAGGTGACAAAGTTATTGATACGGTTTTATGATGATTTAAGCAAAGTACTCAGGGATTGACCGCAATAAACTCGCAATAGCGGTCGCCTTTTGCCATGCACTTCCTTTCTTCTACGTCCACCTCCTTATTGATCAGCTCTGTAATCAGGCTGGCATTGTAACCGCACAAAAAGTGGCAAACAGGTTTTTTCGCTTCCCTGTTCCCATAGCCCCTCGCAATAAATGAGTTTTCAATGCGGATAGTACGGTGCTCAATATCTATGCTGAACTTCCCCCAACCAAGCTCGGCATAGAATTCTTCTGTCGCCTGGATAAATTCATTCTCAGCCTCTCTTAACCCCCACTCATCGTGAAAACGAGAAATCCATGTTTTACCTGCGTCTTTACCGGCTTCGTATAATAGCACCGCAGCGCCTTCCACACCTAAAATTTTCTCCGCATCTTTTTGAATCTTTGCAAATGTTTTGAGGCTTAATATTGCTGCTGGGACAGTTATAACCGAGAACTCGCCACTGGCTCGTTTCCACTCCGCAGTCTCTTTTACCTTTCTTGGCAACGCCATAATCATAATAATAGTTCATTCCATAAAAAGATACTATTGATAATATCGTATTGTAAACTACCTTACCTGCCTATTTTTGCAATGGTATGTAGCGTCTCGCGAATACGAGCCGATAGGCAAGATTTGGGCGAAGCGTGGCGTTTTATCAGTTGTAAATGCTCCTTCTATGCCCGATTCTCAAAATCACTATGTTTTTATAGTATGACACTTATTGATTGATTAGTTAGTTAGATGAATTAACATGTTCGAGTACTGGAATCCGCGCATTGAACGTATGCCGGTCGACGATTTGCACGAACTGCAGGGAAAACGCCTCCGGTCGCTTGTTCACTATGTCCATAATCATTCCTCCTTCTACCGGGAGCGATTCCGTGAGGCAGGTGTGGAGCCGGATGACATCAAAAAGCTGAGCGACGTAACCAAACTGCCTTTTACATTCAAGATTGACCTTCGTAATACCTATCCCACTGGTATGTTCTGCCTTCCCGAAAACTGGGTTGTGCGGTATCACGTATCCAGTGGCACGACCGGGAAACCAACTGTGGTCGGATACACTCAAGGGGACATTGATATGTGGACTGAGTCTCTGGCTAGGGCTTTCACATCTATTGGTCTGGGTCGTGAAGATGTAATTCAGGTTAGTTATGGCTATGGGCTATTCACCGGGGGGCTTGGTCTCCATTACGGTGCAGAGCCGTGGTCTGATGAGACGAGGAAGCGGATTGAGGACTCCACAGGCATTAAGGCGTATGACATATACGGGACCAGCGAGATGAGCGGTCCCCTCTTCACCGAGTGCCATCTACAGAACGGAATCCATATCTGGGCGGATTTGTTCCTGCTCGAGGTGATTGACCCGAAAACGGGAGAGCGAGTGGAGGATGGCGAACGTGGCGAACTCGTTGTGACCACGCTGGATAAATGGGCATTCCCACTTATCAGATACCGGATAGGCGACATCACCATACTGAATAACGAGCCATGTGAGTGCGGGCGAACACATCCGCGAATCATGCGAATCCTGGGTCGCACAGACGATATGATCGTGGTACGAGGAATAAACGTGTTCCCAAGCCAGGTCGAATCCGTACTTATGCGAATCCCGGAGATTGGCGACCACTACCAAATAATTGTGGACAGAAAAGGTCCACTGGACGTCATGACCGTAAAGGTTGAAATGACCGAATCTACGTTCAGCGATAAAATCGCCGACTTGATGTCATTAAGCAGTACGGTCGCCAGACTGCTTAAGGGTGTGCTGAATATTACGGCTGAGGTGGAGCTGGTAGAGCCCGGAACGATTCCACGCTCGATGGGAAAGGCTCAGCACGTTATAGACAGGAGGAAAGTGTAGAGGTGTAAAAAATGGATGCGATAAAGCAGATTTCTATCTTTGCGGAGAACAAGCCAGGTAGGATGGCGGGAGTAGCAAAGGCGTTAGGAGATGCGGGTGTGAACATTCGTGCATTGACCATTGCGGAGGCAGGTGACTTTGGCGTAGTCCGGATGGTGGTTGATGATACGGAGAGAGGATATACAGCGCTCCGTGAGAAAGGGTTTATGGTCTCTGAGACTGACGTTCTTGCTGTGGAGATAAAGGACATTCCTGGAGGTCTCTACGAGATAGTTAACAGTCTGGGCATGAACAATATCAACGTGGAGTATGCGTATGCCTTTGTGACGGCAAAAGCCGAGCGTGCAATGCTGATTCTCCGGGTGGATGACGTAAAAGGAGCTACGGAAGTGCTGGGCGAGGCGGGGGTGAGGGTAGCGACAAGAGGGGAGATACAGAGGATTTGAAGGGTTTACTTTAAGATAGTAGAACTCTGGCTTTTTAAAAAAACAGAAAGTTTATATATTTTATAATTGTTTAATTAATAATATGCAAGAACAACTAAGAAATTTTGTTAACGAAATAAAATCTGCGAAAGATTTGAATGCTTATGATGAAGCAACAACTAAGCTAATAATAATTCTACGAATTCTAAATCTTTTAGGTTGGAACATATTTGATGTTAAAGAAATCAAACCTGAATATCCCGTTGATCCTCAAAATAGTAATGAAAAAGTAGATTATGCTTTAGCAAAAGATACAAATAATATGGTTTTTGTCGAGGCTAAAGCAGTAAGTATTGATTTAGAAAATTGGGAAGAAAAATTCTGCAATTACTGCTTTAAAAATAATGTAGTTTTAGGTGTTTTAACAAATGGACTCTCTTGGTGGTTTTATTTACCAAGAGCAAAAGGAAGTTGGTACGAAAGAAAATTTTATTCCATCAACCTAATACGGCAGGATGCGGACGCGATTGTTTCAAAATTTATTGCTTTTTTATCGAAACAAAATGTTATGATTGGGAAAGCTGAAGAGAATGCCAAAAAAACATACGAATCAAAGCAAAAAAATCAAATAATCGAGAAAGCATTACCTCAAGCATGGAATACTTTAATTTCTTCTGAAGATGAGTCGTTTATGGATTTGTTCAATGATATGCTGGAGAAGATTAGTGGTTACCGTGCAGAACCTGAAGAATTAGCAGAATTCTTGGCAAAAAAGGGAACTAAGTTATTAATTTTGGAAGAACAATCTCTACAAGTGAAAAGAAGAACAAGAAAAAGTGAATACGAAACACAACCCGAAGAAGGAAAAACAAGCAACTATGTTAGAACAGGTTTTACTGGAAAGAGTATTAATACATTCATATTTAATAATAAAAAATATGAAGCTAAATCTTGGCAACAATTATTATTAATTATTTGTGAGGAGGTAAGTAATTTACATAAAAATGATTTTAATAAGGTTCTTTCATTAAGAGGTACAAAAAAAACGTATTTTACAAAAAATCGTGATGAATTGAGAATCCCTAAAAAAATTAAAGGAACCGACATATTCGTTGAAACACATTTGAGTGCGAATGGAATTGTTAAGCTATGCAAGGATGTTCTAAGTTTATTTGGATATAAAGACAGTTTGAAAATTGAATCGGATTAAGCTAGAGTTCTAATTTATTATTTTTTACGGCGCCCAAAAAACTCTGAATTTTTCCTCTGCTTCGCTACGGAACGTTGCACTAAAATTCAATCCTAACGGAGAGTTTAACAAAGATTTAGAGGTTCCAGAAACTTGCAGTTTCTTCCACCCAAATTTTTGGCTACGCCAAAAACTTCTCTAAATCCCAATGTTAAGCGAAATGCTTACTTCGGGACAAAAAATAAAAACAGTGGATGATTATTATTTAAGAAAGGAGGTATACTCAGCACCGGCATAAATTGCGCTTTTTTATCGGTAAGGTCCTAGAACAG
>CAZXYJ010000093.1:0-5057 GCA_964644925.1 uncultured Halobacteria archaeon
ATCATCCTCTTCTTCACGCCGTGCGCCAGCCGTACCGCCCTTGATAATTCCTGCATTGAAAAAACATGCTCTTCGGGAAGCACGTGAATTAAATACGAAGAATGTTTCTGCTGCTTTGTTTTGTACGCCCTGAAATGCGAGCCGAACTTAAATCCGGTCTTCACCACCAGTCCTTTTTCCCTTAAATCCTCGTAAACCGCGTATTTATCCATAAAATCCGTTTCTATTGCGTTCGCATATTCGACAAAACGTTCAAAGTTCTTCACAGGTTTGAGGTTTGAGGTTTGAGGTTTGAGAGACGGTGCTTTTTCCAAATCTGACTTCTGTTCTCTGGCTTCTATCTCCAGCAGACCGTTTTTCATCAAATACGCCGCTTCAACCAACGAAAGCAGCAGCTTCTTTTCTTTCGTTAATTTGCCATAGAAATCGTTTCTGTATAGGTTCTCAGCCAAATCCGCATCCCACAGAACTACTCGGTCTCCGAGCAAACTCGTTTTCGCTTTTCTTTTCTTGCTTCCCTCTCTATCTTTCTCCGGTTCAACGGATTCAAACTTCGCTTCCTGCACTTCATAGTAGGTGATGTCGCTTTCTTCATCTACAACAGCAATAATCGGCTCTTTTCTCATGTTACGAGCCGAAATGAGTAGTGCAGCTAAATCATTCAGCGATAAAAAATCGCTTTCCGAAAAGATACGGATAAAATGCCTTGCCGGCTTCTCACCCGGCTTAGCGCCACGCGGATAAAGCCAGAAATCAATTCCACCTGGCTGCACGGCATAGCCCCGCTCCTTCAAATCGGAATAGATGAGGTAACGCAACGCGAACTTTGGTGAGACGTCCAATGCGTGCTCTAAGAACCCGTCGAGGTTCAGCTCCTTTCCTCCTTCGTCTTTTATTCGTATCTTTTTCGTTTCGAGCAAAAAAGCCGCTTCTTCCAGCGATAGCTCTATCTTCCCTTTTTTCCTGCCATATCCTCTTGCAAGGATATCTGCTTCTGTTTCTGACCCTGACCCTGCCACTACAACCTTTCCGTCTGAAAGTACTGCTTGCATTGCTCTTTTCTTATTTAAAAAGAAACCTGCACTAAAGAAAACCCTTTTGCTTCGCAAAGTGCAACGAGCTTTTTCTGTGCTTCCGGTACTCAACGATAATCATCTCTATCTCCGGTATTTATGCTCAAAAACAATCTTTTCAAGATATTTTATAGCCCATTCCAATCAACAAATTCCCTATTTTTTATCTCTTCTTTCGCTTTTTTGTAGGATTCCATGAACTCTTCATTCTCCATAAGCTCCAAAGATTCCATTACAGTGTCGAGCTCTTCTTTTATACGTATAAGGTCGCCAAATGCTTCACGGTTTATTGTAACGGTTTTTGTGCTCATATTTTTTAATCACCTCTTTATTATATCTTTTTAAAAGCCTTTATAAACTTTTACTCGCCGAGCATCACATCCACCGGCATCAAATTCGCATCGTAAAATGCGATTTCATGCGACCTTGTTATGCTGCTCCATTTAATTCTGTTTTTTGACGTCTTTTGGGGTTCTTCTCTTTCTCTGATGTCTTCACTGCTCACAGAGTGTGTACCAAAAATGGTATTCTCGTTTTAGCTGTATCAACAATTCCGTTTCCTTCATTTTGTTTGAATTTCTATTAAATTTAAGTAACCAAATAGGAGTCTAATCATGGCCAAATATACAGAAGTGGTAAGTGAACTCCATACAAAAGCGAATAAAGAAAACAAAAACTTTTTAACTTTTTAAATGTCTCTTTCTCACGTGCATATATAAAATAAAATGAATAGCGAAGAATACGACATAGAATACTTCAAGGAGGAAGGGTTCATAAGGAAGAAATGCGAGAACTGCGGCTCGCAATTCTGGACTCGTGATAAAGATAGAAATATATGTGGTGATGCCCCCTGCGAAATTTATTCGTTTATAGGCAGGCCTATTTTCGACGAGCGAAGCGTAGAAGAGGTGAGGGAAGCTTTTCTATCTTTCTTTGAACGTTGCTCACACAAGCACACGAGAATGAAGCGGTATCCGGTTGTAGCACGGTGGCGAGACGATATTTACCTTAACATCGCATCAATTGCAAATTTTCAACCGCTTGTGACATCAGGCAAAGTCGCACCGCCTGCAAACCCGCTCGTCATCTCGCAACCCTGCATAAGGCTCGAAGACCTTGAATCCATCGGAAAAACAGGTCGCCACCTAACTGCATTTGAGATGATGGGGCATCATGCCTTCAATAAGAGAGGCGAGGAGGAAATATACTGGAAGGATGAGACCGTGAAGTATTGCGATGAATTTCTGCGGCAACTTGGTGTGGATCGGAACAGCATAACATATAAAGAGGCGCCGTGGGTGGGCGGCGGCAATGCGGGACCCTGTCTTGAAGTCATCACAAACGGCTTAGAACTCGCTACGCTTGTTTTTATGGACCTCAAACTTTCCCCGCGTGGTGACGGAGAGATAAACCTAAACGGGCAGCGTTATAATAAAATGGACACGTACATCGTGGATACGGGCTACGGCCTGGAACGATTTGTATGGGCTTCCAAAGGCACCCCCACCGTCTATGATGCGATATTTCCCGGCATAATAAACGAACTGGTAGATGCAGCGGGAATTGAGCATCCAATGGAGAAACATAGCGATACGATGACGAAAATAGCGAGCCTATCGGGAACAATGAGCAGCGGAGAAATAGCAAAGAGGCTGAATATTACACCTGAATTTATCAAGAATATCCTGGAGCCGATGGAATCAATCTACGCGGTTGCAGACCATAGCAAATGCCTGGCGTTCATGCTTGCCGATGGTATCGTGCCTTCTAATGCGAAAGAGGGATACCTGGTAAGACTGGTTTTGAGGAGGGCTTTCAGGATGTTAAAAGCGCTGAGAGTAGAAATGCCCTTAGAGGAAATAGTGCTCACGCAAATAAAAACGCTCAGAAATTCTTTTCCCGAATTGGAGAATGCCGTAGATAGAATTGTTGAAATAGTCTCGCTGGAGAAGAGGAGATATGATGAGGCGCTTTTAAAAGGCGAGAGAATCATACGGCAGGATGCAAAGAGATGGCTGGAAGATAAGCCTAAATCCGTCACCGTCGGCACCGATAGACTAATTTATTATTACGATACACACGGGCTACCACCGGAGTTTGTAGAAGAGGTGGCATCTAACCTGAAAACAAGCATCGTGAAAGCAGATGTTCCGGAAAAATTTTATTCGCTCGTTGCAAGTATGCACAGCGGGGAGGCGGAGAAGGAGAAGAAAGGGGACGTGGAACCCTTTGTAGAAGAAATGAAAGAAAAAACGAAGACCATTCCAGCGACCAAAAAATTGTATTACGAAGAACCTTCGGCAGTGGAGTTCGAAGCGACGGTTCTGGATGTGATTGATGATTCCGTTGTATTAGACAGGACGCTCTTTTTCCCCGAAGGTGGCGGTCAACCTGCTGATACGGGCGTTTTAACGATTAAAGACGAGAGCAGGGGATTGAACGTGCTGGACGTGCAGGAAATGGACGGCGTTATCCTGCATAAAATAGAGAACGGCGGGATAAGCAAAGGCGCAGTGGTATCCTGCCACATAGACGTGAAGCGACGAGTCGCTCATACGAGACACCACTCGGCAACGCATATCGTAGTATGTGCGGCGAGAAAAGTGCTGGGAGAGCATGTATGGCAAGCAGGAGCGCAGAAAGGCGAAAAACGTGCGAGAATCGACATCACGCATTTCAAAAGAATCTCGGATGCTGAGCGGAGAGAGATAGAGATGCTTGCAAACAGGATGGTAATGGAAAACAAGGATATAATAGCGAGATTTGAGGACAGAAACGAAGCTGAGCGGAAATACGGTTTCGATATTTACCAGGGCGGCGTTCCCCCTGGCGAGAAAATACGAATCGTGCGTATAGGCGCGGATGAGGACGTGCAGGCATGCGCGGGAACGCACTGCTCAAAGACGGGCGAGGTCGGTCCGATAAAAATACTGCGCACTGAACGGATACAGGACGGTATCGAACGTATAGAGTATTCAGCAGGGGAGGCGGCAGTTGAGGCGATGCAGGCGCGTGAAGAGCTGATAAGGGAATCGGCATCCACGTTAAAAGTGCCCTACGAGAAGCTGCCTGTTGCGGTTGAAAGGTTCTTCGATGAATGGAAACAGTTACGGAAGGAGAACGAGAGATTGAGAACCGAAATTGCCGAGCTGCGAATAGGATCGTTGAAGGAACACGCAAAAGAGATAAGCGGTGTACGAGTAATTACAGCGGTGATGCCGGATGCAGATACGAAGGACCTCATGAAAATGGCGTCACAGCTATCAGAAAATAAGTTCTTAACGATATTAATAGGTAAATCAATAAAAGATAACCACGCATCCGTTGTTTCATCCGTACCTGCATATCTGAAGGATAAGATAAATGCATCGGTATTGGTAAAACGTGTTTGTGAAGTGCTAGGGGGCAGTGGCGGCGGCAAAGCGGAAATTGCACAGGGTGGCGGTGAGCGCGTGGAAAAGGTAGAAGAAGCGATGAAAGAAGGACTGAGGATAGTGAAGAAGGAGCTTACAGGAGGCAAACAATAAAAATGTCCGAGTCTGAAAAAGTAAAAATAGAAATTTATGGATTGGAAACGATGTTTGATAATACCTTTTAATAAAAGATATTTTAAAAGAAAGCTTCATAATGAGAAAAGCAAAAGGATAAAGAGGTGCCTGGCGTGTATCTGATAATAGTGGGGTTAGGGGGAATAGGAAGGAATCTGGTGGACATTGCCACGAAGAACAAGAATGACGTGGTTGTCATAGACCAGGATGAGAAAAGGTGCGGGGAGATAGCGAGTAAATACGATGCTTTAATGATTGTCGGTGACGCAACAGAGAAATCAACCCTGGAGGAGGCAGAAGCGAGTAGAGCAAACGCACTCATCGCTACGACTTCTGACGACGCTGCTAATTTGATGATGTGTCTAACGGCAAAAGGGTTGGGCACAAAAAGAACCGTTGCAGTGGTGAATCAGGAAGAGCACGTGGAGATGTTCAA
>CAZXYJ010000094.1:0-5036 GCA_964644925.1 uncultured Halobacteria archaeon
TTGATATTCCTGACATCAGTCACGTCTTCAACTATGACATACCAGATGAACCTCTGAATTACGTACATCGTATCGGTAGGACGGCACGCGTGGGAAAACAAGGCACGGCTATCAGTTTCATTACGTCTGACCAGCTCCGCGACCTCTGGGTTATTGAATCCAAAGCACACACAAAAATTCATGAATGGAAAATGACAGGAAAATAAATTATAGACGCAGATTAAAATGAAACCATTGTTTTTGCTGCTTGTTGGTGTCGTTTTAGTGAGCGGATGCCTAAGTACGGATAGTCCGGTAAAGGTAAAAGTAGTTAAAGAAGGTGATTATGTTCGGGTAGACTACACAGGAAAACTGGAAGACGGCACTGTTTTTGATACGAGCATAAAAGACGATGCAATTGAAGCCGGGATATACAACCAGGAAAGGGATTACCAGCCGCTTGGATTCACGGTCGCTGCAGGTCAGATGATCAAAGGATTTGACAGCGGTGTTGTGGGTATGGCGGTAGGTGAAAATAAGACATTAATCATCCCGCCCGAAGAAGCATACGGCGTCCACCGTGAGGACATGGTCCAAACCATTCCTGTTGCAGAATTGACACGTGCAGGGATTACGCCCGTGGTGGGAAAAAAGGTCAGCACTTCTCAGGGACAGACAGCCACAATAACCAATGTCACAGATACAGACGTTGTAATTGATTTCAATCACGAACTCGCAGGGAAAACGTTGGTCTTTGACATAAAACTCGTTTCTATCGGCAGATAGGACAATACCTGACTGTGCAATATAGTCATTCCAGTAACAAATTGCAAATAATGAACCACGAGATTTCACGAGATTAACACAAGAAACAGAGGTTAATTGGGGATGAAATCATAGATGAAGCACTGAAAACTGTTTGTTATTATTGCTATCTCGTGGAAATCTGTGTAATCTGGTGGTTAATAATTCTCGGAATTACTATATTCACCGCCATGTCTTCACGTTAGAAATAATCACAGAACCTTCTTTTGAATCGCTAACTGCCTTCTCCAACGCCATATCCAGCGTATCAGAAAAAAACACCGTCTTACCTCCGATTTTATCCTTGAACTCCGCACCCACGATTATTATCTCAACGAAATCCCTTGCTGCATTCGCTACCACTTCTTTCAGTTCTTCCTCGTTCACACCTTCACATACATATTCCGACTCCACACCAACAATCAGAATCATCTTATCTGAATACCGCCGTGCCATTTCCGTTATCTCATCGAGGAACGTCAATTTTGTGCCTGAATTGGAATTATCAATCAAAAACCGCCCTTTTCGCTTTTCAACCTTCAGCCTGCCGCGCACTGCGGAAATGTCGCCCGTATTGACCCTTTCTGGTGGAATGCCAAGACTCAAAACCGTGCAAAACGACGCTTCTAAACTGTTCCTGTAATAGTCCCCGTAGAATCCAGCTTCAAAATTGAATTTCATCCCGCCACTTACGAAATCACCATTTACCGTTTTCAACCCGTCGAAAAAGACCTTGTGCTCGGTATCGTCTAACCACAGGTTTTTTGCCTCTGCCGTGGCGCCAAAGAAGTTCGTATTGATATTGAACCCTTTCAGTTCATTTTTTCGGTTTTCCGGCATTTCCGCGAAACTATCTGGAAGAACTATCACGGCACTACTTCTGTTTCTACCTTCTATTTCATCTGTGTAATTCTGTATCGAGGCGATTTTCGCAGCAGAAGCGTCTTTTGTGCCACCGGCAATCCGGTAATCTGCGTCCAAACTTGTTATTACGCCTACATCGCCTATTCCCGTTAAACCGAGCGAAATTTCAAACACCGCAATATCCGCCTTCAACTTCTTCTCGCTCGCTATGCGCATCACTTTTAATACGTTCGCAGGTGCACCGCCGATTCTGGGGAATTGCACCTCTTCCCCTGCCGATTGGAATCTTGTAACGGAACTGGTATGAGAAAGCACCTTCGCATTCTTGTTTTTCAGCAGCTGGCAGATTAGTTCGCAGACCGCCGTCTTTCCCACCGTCCCCGTTACTTCCACCACCTTTGTATCGCTGAATATGTTTTTCAAACTTGCAATTTCTTTTACCGCTTTGTGATGGCTCATAAAAGGTATCTCACTCTTTAAAGCCCGTTTTACAACCTCGAAGTTCGGGTTTAGGTGAACGGGTGCGATAACCAGGTCGTAATCCAACGCTTTTGTAAAGGTCTGATGGTATGGGTCGAATACCTCTGCTTGTTTCCCAAGTCCCTTTAGCTCTTCTGCAATGATTTCCGCTCCGTGAATGGTGTCTAAAACTAATATCCTTGTGGCTTCTTTTAGGTACATATTTTTGATTTCTTTTAAAAAAGAATAGAAAGAAGTTATACCTTACATAATATACAACGAGCAAAGAAAAATGTTATCAAAACTAAAAGGAATAGAGAGCTATAAAAAATATCTGGAAACGCTTGCTCTGTCAACCGCACTCGCAGGGCTCATGCTTTTCATCGCTTTTGGCTTGATGTCTTTTCCTCAAGAGGAGACAACAATTCCCAGACACTTTATTTTGTTGCTTCTCGCGGTCTTCTTCGTTATTTTTACCGTGTTTTATGAGTCGGAAGCGAGAGAGAAGGAGCGGGTGAAGAAGAAGCGGAAATGGGAAGAGAGCTATCAATCGCTTCTTAAAGGATTATTTCTCGCCGTATGCGCAACTTTTGCTTTCGTTGCAACATTGGCAGGTATAAAATACATACAACGAGGCGGCATTCACGCAGTTGGAGGAATGGATGTGTTCATTTCTACGTTAGCGATATGCATGATTGTCAGCATGACCTTCCTCAGCCTGTTAAAACCTCGTGAAACAACGTAAATGAAACGCTCAAGCCAAAAAACCTTTAAGCGCACGCGCGATTTTTTTCCTTATCTCTTCGCCCGGCGTTAGCTCCTCATTTTCTATCTTCCGTAGCAACGAGTGCTTTTCATTTATCCTCTGTGCAAGTTCTGCTTGTTTCAGCCCTGCCTTTTCTCGCGCTTCTTTTATCTTCCGCCCGTAATCCTCTTCCATCGCATCAATTTCCATCTCCGCTTCTATCTCGCGGTCAATTTGTGTATATAATTTCGATATCGGTTTTCTTTTGGGCTGTGCATTGACATTGGAATTAGCGTGCTGCGGTTCCAGCACTTCTTTTCCTTTCTTGGCTTCCACTACAAGTGTTCCGAGTCGTGCGCAGGATTTACAAACGCTCAACTCTGACGCATCTATTCTTATGCGGTATACCTCTCCTTTTATTTCCGTGCCGCATATCTCGCACTGTGCCTTGGATTTTATTTCCATTTGTTTTTGTATATAATGCATAACTTCCATCTATTTAAGACGCAGATTTACACTGATTTACGCAGATTTGTTTTAGTTTAACCGTGTTGATTCTTATTATCTGTGTTAATCTGCGTTAATCTGTGTCTATAATTCATTTTTTTTTGTTCAAAGATATTTCATTTATATATGTGTGAAGTAGAGAAGTAAATATTAATTGTGATTGTGGTCAAAATGAAAGCGAGCGTTAGCAGTGGTAATAGCAACAGTAGCAGTGTGGGTGCAGGTGCAGGTGCCGCCTACGGCGGCGGTGATTATCCCAGATACCTGGCGGATATGGTGCGACGGTTAGAGGAAATAAACAACCAGTTGACGGATAGGGTGCAGAAGTTAGAGCGAGAAGAAAGGTATCGAGAGGAGCTGAGAAATCGGTATGAGCGCGAGATAAAGAAGTTGAGGGCAGAGATAGAAAAGCTGCGTACTCCTCCTCTGGTAATAGGAACTGTCGTGGATGTAATAGATGATAAAAGGATAGTGGTAAGGAGCAGTGCAGGGCCAAAATTCGTCGTAAATTACTCGCAGTCTATAGACCCCAAAGAAGCTGCCCCCGGCACACAGGTGGGGCTGAATCCGCAGTCGCTGGCTGTGGTTAGCGCACTTCCTTCGGCAAAAGACCCTTCTGTGTATGGTATGGAACTGATAGAATCGCCCGAAGTAGATTATAATATGATAGGCGGGTTAAATGAGCAGATAGAGGAACTAAAAGAAGTAGCTGAGCTGCCGCTTACGGCTCCAGAGCAATTTGAACGCATAGGTGTGGAGCCACCAAAAGGAGTTCTTCTGACGGGATTGCCCGGCACGGGGAAAACGCTGCTTGCAAAAGCAGTTGCACATCGTACATCTGCTACTTTTATACGCGTCGTTGGTTCTGAACTGGTGCAGAAATATATCGGTGAAGGTGCGAGGTTGGTACGGGAGCTTTTTGCACTGGCAAAGGAAAAGGCTCCTACTATACTCTTTATTGACGAGTTAGATGCAGTAGCGGCTCGCAGAGTAGAGGACGGCACGACAGGAGAGCGAGAAGTGCAGCGCACGATGATGCAGCTTTTAGCCGAGATTGATGGGTTCAATCCAAGAGGTGATGTGAGAATAATCGCTGCGACAAACCGACCCGATATTCTCGACCCTGCTTTACTTCGACCCGGCCGATTTGACCGTATCATCGAAATTCCTGTGCCTGATAGGGAAGCGAGGGAGAAAATATTCCGCATACACACGTCTAAGATGAAATTAGGAAAGGATGTAGAATTAGATACTCTGGCGGCACTTACTGAAAATGCTACGGGTGCTGATATAAAGGCAATATCCACCGAAGCGGGCATGTACGCCGTGAAAAGGAATAAGAAATCAATAGAAATGGAAGAATTCGAGCAAGCAATAACGAAGATGATAGGGAACGAGCAGAAACCACATCTATACACTAAGGAGACGGGCGCGATGTTCGCCTAACAATGTTTCTTTAGAAAAGAGGGGTTGACCAAAGAAACGTACATCTTTAGTAAAGGTTTTTGCGTGCAAAAAAGTTTTGTTACCACTCACTTCGCAATTTATCCTGGAGTTTTAAAAAATGCCTATCCTCTATTTTCACAAAAAAAGCAGGTTCTCCCCGCGTAATGCTTATCCTCTCTTCTTTGCCCATCTTCCTGTAAAACTGCCCGTCTATGACTAATTCTGCTTCCTT
>CAZXYJ010000095.1:0-4980 GCA_964644925.1 uncultured Halobacteria archaeon
AAAACCTTGACTAAAAACATTCTCTTTTTTTCTTTTAGCACAGGTTTTCTTTTTTACAAAAAGAAAAAGTGTTGTGTCAATCTCGTGAAATCCCGTGGTTTATTAATTGCAATTTGTTACTGGAATGGCTATAGATAACCCCTCTTAATGTTCAGGTTCTGATTCAGACAACCGGTTCATCAGCACAAAAAACTCCTCTGCCGCTTTATCCAGCCCACCATCGTGATTCCCTATTAGCTTCACCGATACCCCGGTAAGACACGCATACGCCATTGACATCGCTCGGTTCATAAACTGATGCTCTTCTATACTACTTTCTGCCTCTGCGTCTCTTTCCCTTGTTTTGTCCTTCTGCCTCCGTGCAGCTATTTCTTCAGCGGTGGCTTCTATCAGCACGAACTGGTCTGGCTTCAGTTCTCGCAATACATGCTCGGGCAATCCTGGAAGGTACCCCCTCGGCGTTTTTATCGTGCAGTGCGTGTCTATAATAAGATTCGCGCTTTCGCTCATCTTTGATATCTTTTTACACGCCCGCATCTGTATCTCACGCTGTTTTTCGCCCGGTAATGTTCTCATCTCATCCCTATTCGCCACCAATCCGTTTTCCAGTGCCGTTTCATACATTACATCTCCATAATTCATTGATTTGAACACGATGCTTTCTTCTCCCCCTTTCCGTTTTAAATTTAACGCCTCTTCTACCACCGTTGACGACCCCGCACCCGGCATTCCTGTTACGACAATTAAAACCATTTTAGTTTCCCTCCTCGTTTACTCACCCATTTAGTACTAACCAATGAGTTATATATTTAAATCTGATAAAAACCATTCTGAAAGTATTATAAGATTCGTTCTACCCCACTCCTTCTTCTTGATAATTTTCCTCCTTTCGAGAGACCGGAGGATAGCGGTCAGTGACGACTTAGGAATCTCCGTTTCGTATCGGATGTCCGCCTGGAACATTTCCCCTCCGTGCTTGATTAACGCATTTACAACCGCTCGCTCCCTATCCGTCAGCGTCTCCATCACCCGTGCCATTTCGTTGGTGATTGTGATTCCGCCTTTTTCGGTTCTTGGTGCTTCTACGTGCTCGGTGCTGCCTGTGCCAGTATTGGTGTTGCTACCGGTATCGGTGTCGGTGTTAGTGTCGATGTCAATATTCTGTTTGGCATCTTTTACCCCTTTTATCTTCATGATAGCGATGATAAGCGCCAGCACCAGAGCCAGAGCCAAAACAGAGAGGGCAACGATAAGAATCAAATACTTAGAACTAACGCCAGACCAGAAGTCACCATCTGCTCCACCCGTCTCCGTCTCCTTAAGCGGTTGCTGGTATTCAATTGAGGTCATAGGCGTTTCAACGTCATAGCCTTGAATATCTACAACAAACGACTTGCTAGACGACATCACAAAATAGTCCAGCCCGTGAGAACATTCGATTTTTGCCAATCGCACATTGCCGGGCAAATAAAACGTTGTATGGTATTCAGCATAACTACCGTTAGTTGTGAAATTTATCACCCACCGATCGCCATACTTCCACGTCAATGAGTTTGTAAGTGCATATAGCTGATTTGTATCATTCTCATAAATACACTCTGATTCAGATGACGTTTCTAAAAAAGCTAACATTTCAACGTCTTCCTGTTCCACGTATCCCGTTACAAGTGCTTTGCCCGTTTCGTCCACGTAGATATTCAGAATAAGCTGTTTGGAGCAAATATTGGTGTTGTTAACAGAAGCATGAGGGGCATAATCATCATTATAGCCTGCAACGGGCGTTGTAATAGAGATGGTTAAAATTAAGGATATAGCGACGAGAAGTTGCAATAAACTCGATTTAGTGATTTTCGTCATCCCCAATCAATTTTGCGGGTGGGTGATTTTTTAACCCACTTCTACCCCTTCTTCTTTCTCACCTGGCTTTCCCGCACCACCCGGCAGCCGCTTCATCTCCTCTGCCACATTCGCTCGCAGTATGTTCGTAGAACGGATATGATAGACGGGGTCGCCGGTCATCGGGTCGTAATCCTCAGTGCGAATAATGCTGCTCACAACTGTCTTGAACTTCAATACCGTGCCGTCTTCCAGCTTATATTCGTTCCAGTCCTCTTTTACCGTCTCAAAATCCACGTCCATCGCTTCTACTTCCCTTCCATTTGGTAACCGCACTTTCAATTTTTCCCTCACCTCTTTTAATTTAATTTTTAGTTCTTTGTTCTTGCATATAAAGTATAACACCCCTCTATTTAAGACACGGGTTTACACCGATTTACGCAGATTTGTTTTAGTTTAACAGTGTTGATTTTAAATGTGACATCATCAAGCTACCTACTGCTTTTCAAGTACTGCGATGTACCTACTTAAACTTTTATGAACCCTGTATTTGCACCTGTTGAGAATACGGAAGCCGTACTCACGGGAAAGCGAATAAATAGAATCGGAATTAGAAATGACAACCACTTTCCCTCGCTTTTTAAGCACACGATGGAATTCTGCCAGAGCATTTCGATATAGACTTTCGCGGAACAGCGAGCGTGATACTGCCGTAAAGTATCCTACGCCCGATACAAGAGATGACCGACCATAGGGCGGGTCCGTCACGATGGCATCAATGCTATCATCACGTAATGCCATTTTAGAGGCATCTCCTACAGCCAGATTAGCGCCCAGTCCATAAAACCGCAAGTTCGCTTCAGCACCTCTCGCCACCTTTTTCTGTACGTCTATTCCCACCAACGTCGTCGCACACCTTATCAGCCCAGCTTCTATTAATATGCCACCCGTGCCACAAAAAGGGTCAAGCAGAACCCCTCCTCCCTCTTTTATCTCACTGAGATTAACGAGAGCACGTGCAATTTTTGGCGTTATAACGCCGGGCAAAAAGAAAGGTCTTAAATGCGGTCTTCGCTCACCAAATTGTTTCTTATCCGCCGAATGCACGAGCAAACATAAAAAACATGCGTTTTTTGCGAACAGAAGAACGAATGTTTTAGCGGGATTCGTGAGGTCCACATCATAACCTTTGCGCTTTATGATTTCACCCGCTTTTCGCTCTAAATCCCTTTTCGATGACAGCGGTCGTTTCCCTTCGGATAGAAACAGAGATGGCGTGTCTTTTTGTTTAACACGCACGGCAAATGTGCGCTCTTGTTTCATAATGCCGTGTATATCCGCATTTTTAATGAGTGCCAATATATCCTCCGCTTTCTCGGGTTTGGGCTTGCTCTCACCACGTATTTCGTATATGCAGTGCGTCATTCCCAGCCGCTTTGACAGGACGTTGAATGTTTTACCGCCTGGCGAGAGTTGTGCGTCAATCACCAGTATTCCATCCGAGAACGTTTTCTCCGCATACGGGATGTTTAAGGCACGCAAACATGCTAAAACCTCTGATTTCGGTAGTGTTTCGTGTTCCCCAGATAGTTCAAAAGCGAGTTGCATTTTAATCTTTTACAAGAAAACAGAAAATAAATTATGGACACAGATTAACGCAGATTAACACAGATAATAATAATCAACATGGTTAAACTAAAATAAATCAAACACTGATGGGAAAGAAGATTAGACTATCTACACCGCTGGAAGAGGAAGAAATAAGGAAGTTGCAGTTGGGTGACGTTGTGTATCTCAGTGGCGACGTATATACTGCGCGGGACAAGGCACACCATAGAATCATAGAATATGAAAAGAGGGGAAAGGAAATACCCATTAAGAAGGGTGCTGTGATTTACCATTGCGGGCCGCTCGTGCGGAGGCAGAGGAGCATAGACTGGGGTGAATGGGAAATCGTAGCTGCAGGCCCCACCACCAGTGCGAGAATGGACGCTGTAACACCCGCGGTAATAGAAAAGCTGCGGATTCGCGCCATAATAGGAAAAGGCGGGATGGGCATTCACACAAGAGATGCGATGTGCAAATATGGCTGTGTGTACTTCGCGATAACCGGCGGTGCAGCGGTTTTAGCCGCCACACAGATAAAAGCCATAAAAGCAGTATATTGGGAAGACCTCGGTATGGCTGAGGCGGTATGGCATCTTCTTCTTGACGATTTCGGGCCTCTTGTGGTCTGTATAGATGCAAACAGAAACAACTTGCAAGAAGAACTAGAAGAAGAAGCGAGAAGAAAAGTTCTTGCTTACCTGACTGAGTTCTCGGAAACAAGAAAGTAAATTGTTGACACAGATTAACGCTTGTGGGCTCTGCCCACATCACCGCAAGCCCTGAAAGGGCTTAATTAACACCGACAAGATGAAAAGATTAATATCGCTAAAAATAGCTCACCCAACCCACCAAAAGGAAGAATCTGTGTAAATCTGTGTCTCAAAGGCACTAACCCTAACCCGAATTTATTTTGACATAATCATAAGAAAGGTCACACCCCCATGCGGTCGCTTCGCTTTCCCCTATCCCCAGGTCCACTTCAATAAATATCTCCTTATCCCTCATTACCTCTCGCACCACACCCGACAAATCCATAAATTCCCCGTTCTTCACCGCTGAAACCTCATCCTTATCCTCTCCTTTTAACCCTATGGATATTCTGCCCGGGTCAACGTCGCTAACGGTAGTACAGCTTCCGATAGCTGCTATTATACGACCACACATAAAATCTGGGCGTTCACCAAAGATAGCGCTTTTCACTAACGGACTTCGGACTACCGACTTTGCTGCTTCTTTTGCATCCGCAACAGACGCTGCCCCTTTTACCCGCGCTTCGATAAACTTTGTCGCCCCTTCCCCGTCCCTTGCGATTAGCCTCGCGAGCTCTTTGCATACGAAATTCAAACCTTCTTTTAAATCATCTTCACTTATCTCTCCTCCCTGACCCGTGGATACGAGCAATACCAGGTCGTTCGTACTCATGTCCCCATCTACAACGACCATATTGAATGAATTCGCAACGGCATCCTCAAAACTCGCCCTCTGTATTTCTTCACTCAGCCGAGCATCGGTATAAATAAAAGAGAGCATCGTGGC
>CAZXYJ010000096.1:0-4905 GCA_964644925.1 uncultured Halobacteria archaeon
GTTCCAATTAACAAAGCCAGAACGGAGATGAGATATATAGGCTGAAAGCTGCCTATGCCACCGAGATTAAAAAAAGCGCTTCCTTCTTTTTCTCGGGATAGTGTTGCCACCACTATTAGCAGCCCCAAAAGAATGCCCAAAATTGCCAGTATGAATATCAACCCCGCTATTGCTGTATTCCCTGCTTGTACTCCGGGTGCAAGTATAAGTGCAAGAGGAATGGCAAACACACCTACGTAACTCGGAATTACGATACCCACGCCTGCTTTTACCTCTAATAGCATGTAGGAAAAGAGAGCCATTAGCAAGATAGCCAGCGCTATTTCTAACAAGAGTGTGGAATAGTTCAGCAGCAGATAAACAGAGAAAAGCAGGGGTATAATGAAGCCGCCTACATTCAGTGTTACCCGCGTTTTATATGTCCTCCCGTTGTCTGCCTGCATCTCCTCCGATATTGGCACGCCATAAAAATCTCCGATACACGCTGCCTCAAGCGCACTATATCCTGGCTTCTTTGTTCTAAACCTGTAGATGGGTATCTCTATCACGCTTGTCAGAAGCATCGCCACGAGAACAAAGAAGAAAGCCACGTCGTTTCGCAAGCAGCACAAAAAGAACGTTGGAATAAGCACTAATCCATAGAACAGAAACAGTTTCAAGTCTGGCTTGTTCACTATTTTTCTCATTCTTGTTTGGTTAACTATGTATGCTTTATATAGTAATAAAAAGGCACTATTTAAAAGTATAGTAATTCTGTTTTTGCGAAGCAAAAATAATTCTTTCTTGGTAAAGCTTCTTTCTTTACTCATACCTCACCGCTTCAACAGGACTCATCTTTGACGCTTTCCTCGCCGGATACAACCCCGACAGAATACCCACGAGCATCGCAACCGCTACTCCACCGAGCAGCACTTCGGGTTTCACAATCGCTGCGATTTCCACGTCAAACAACATCTGTATACCGAAACTTATGGCATGAGCGCCAATCACGCCGAGAATACAGCCACACACGCCTCCTATTGCACTCACTACACCTGCTTCGAGTAAGAACAGAAAAAGAATATTTCTGTTCTTTGCGCCAATCGCTTTCATCACGCCGATCTCATGCGTACGCTCCATCACAGACATCAATATCGTGTTCATTATCCCCATCGCAGCAACGATAAGTGAAATAGAAGCGATGGCGATTAAAACCGCTTGCACTATCCCGAAAATGGACTCCATCTGCTCTATCGCGCTTCCCATCGTCATTGCAGACGTAAAATCATCCAGCTTGTGATTGTCATCTATCCGCTCTTCTATCTCCTCCGCTATCTCCTCCGCTTCCCCTATATTCCGCACACGCACGAAGATGGTTGAAATATCCTCGTTATCGAGAATAGTCACCGAATCTCGCGTCGTGATGTATATTTGCGAATCCACCTCAGACCTGAATCCCCCCTGCTTTGCCAATACCCCAACGACCCTGAATTTGCTTCCATTTATCGTTATCCTATCGTTAACCCCGATCTCGTCACCAAAGTAATCGTTGGCAACGCTGTACCCGATTTCACATGCCTTGTGGTCGTTATCTCGCAAGGATCTTCCTGATGCTTCTGTCCCTGCGCCACCGTCTTCTTCCAGCTTCACCGTCTCGCCAAATACTGCATCCATATCTCGCGGTTCAATACCAACAATCTGCACCATGAACGTCTCACCACGGTATTCCACTTCTTCCATCTCGCCTATCATTACTACAGCGTCTTTTACGCCTCCGATCCGCTTCACCGCTTCCCGATCACGGTAGGTAAAGCTGCCAAACGCGCCAATGCTGCCTAATTCCATCCTCATCGGCATTACCACAATGACATCTGCCATCTCAACGAGTTCCCCCGTGATTGACTCCTCCATGCCGAAGCCAATGGAAATCAAGGCGATTACCGCACCTATGCCCACCATAATGCCCAGTATCGTGAGTGCAGACCGAGCTTTTCGCTCCTTTATATTCCGATATGTCAGCGAAAATAAATCTCTCATTATTCGTACCTCACCGCTTCGACCGGACTCATTCTTGACGCCTTCCGCGCGGGATAGAACCCTGATAGAACGCCCACAACCATCGCAACTGCCATGCCGCCAAGTAACACTTCGGGTTTCACCACAGCGCTAAACTCGATCCCCACTGCCGTGCCTGCGACGAGACTCATGACTTTCGCAGCCACAACGCCAAGTACGCAGCCAACCACACCGCCCACCAGACTCACCATACTCGATTCTAATAGGAAAAGAGAAAGGACGTCACTGCTCTTCGCACCGATTGCCTTCATCACACCGATCTCATGCGTACGCTCCATCACGGACATCAACATCGTGTTCATGATACCAATGGATGCAACAACGAGTGCAATTGCCGCTATACCCACCAGAACGCCGCGAATAATATTAAAAACGGTTCCTATTTGTTCTATCGCGCTACTCATCGTCATTGCCATGGCGAAATCATCGAGTCCATGGTTATCATTTATCCTTTCTTCTATCTCCTCTGCTATCCCTTCCGCTTCCTCGATGTCATATATCCTCACCATGATGTATTTTACCTCATCGGTTTGCAGAACTTCCTGTGAAGCACGCAATGTGAGAAAAATATGGGGATCAACGTCAGCGGCATACATCGTGCTTGCCTTTTCAAAAACGCCGACCACAATGAATTTATCATCATTTATTATCAGTTTATCGTTGACGTGTATGACTTCATCGAAGAAGTCGTTAGCTACCCGGTCTCCAATGACGCACCCTTTAAAATCATTTTCCCTGAGCCATCTACCTTCCTTGATCCCAACAGGCTCCACATAGAAGCCTCCCAGCTCTTTAGTATCGCCACCAAGAACAAAAATGGGCGCACGTTTGTTCCGATACTCCACTTCCACGGCATCGTACGTCATTGCTGTTATGTCCTTTATACCGCTTATCCTCTGCACGTCTTTTACGTCTCTATCGGTAAAACTCCCCAGTTCCACATAGGCGTGGCCTGTTATTTTGCCTGGCACCACCGAAATCATATCTGCCATTCCCGTCAATTCACCGGTTATTGCCTCTTCCATACCGTAGCCGACGCTCATCAAAGAAACGATAGCCGCTATGCCCACCGCAATGCCCAGCACGGTGAGTATCGAGCGAGTTCTTCTCTCCCTTATGCTCCGGTACGCCAGCAGAAATTTGTCTATCATCGGTATTTGCTTAACCCCTTTTATAACCACAAGATTACACAGATTTCCACAAGATTATCCTTTTTAGCATTTGTATCTTTCATTTTCTCTCTTCTGTGTTAATCTTGTGTAATCTCGTGGTTTCTATACAAATCGTTCAATCAAGCACCTTTCCATCCCGCATCCGCTTTGTTCTACCTGCACGGGCGGCAATCTCCGCATCGTGCGTCACCACAATTACCGTCCGTCCCTCTTTGTTCAAACCTTCTAAGATGTCCAGTATCGTATTTCCCGTCTCTGTGTCCACGTTTCCTGTTGGCTCATCACCGATGACGACTTCCGGGTCATTCGAAAGCGCCCGTGCAATAGCCACTCGCTGCTGCTGCCCCCCGCTCATTTCCGGAGGTTTATGGTGCATGCGGTCTCCAAGCCCGACATTTACAAGAAGTTCCTCCGCTCTATCCAGTCGTATCTCGCGTCTCACGCCAGCGAAGAACATGGGCAGTGCAACGTTTTCTAACGCATTTAACGTGTGGACGAGATTAAATTGCTGAAATATGAAACCTATTTTCTTCCTCCTTATCTCTGCAAGTCCGTTTTCGCTTAGCTTACCGGTATCTATACCATCTATGAAGACAGCACCGCTTGTGGGCGTATCCAGGCAGCCGATCATATTGAGCAGTGTGGACTTGCCCGAGCCCGAAGGTCCTATTATCGCAATGAACTCACCCTCTTGTATCTCTAAATTCACATCGTGCAATGCGTAAACTTCCGCATCACCCATCCGGTAAACCTTCGTCAGATTTTCTGTGCGAATCATTTATTCATTCTTATCCTTCGCTTTTTATTTCTTCTCACGTCTTCCCCGCTTTCGCTTTACCCTAACCCCAACAACCACAGCGACTAAGAGAAGAATGACAAGTAGTGCAACAAAGAGCACCGGACTCGGTAACTCACTCTTCTGCGGTTCTCGTACCTCTACATGCACCTCGTAACCTTGCATTTCGTATTGCTTGTCCGTGTCAACATCTTTGAACAGCAATGTAAAGGGTATTGTGGTATCTCCGAGACTCAAATCGCGGGTATAAATATCAAAAGAAGCAGAAAAAACGTCCCCTACTTCCATGTCCCCGATGAAATATTCGGAAGGCAGTATTCTGAGCCCTTCTATCGCTGGCACCACGGATACCGCTTTAATATCCTTCACCATTCCATTAGCCACGTCAAAGTCTATCTTTACAATTTCGCCTTTTAAAACAAATTCAGGCGCATTCACCAGGATAAGCCTCACATCTGCGATGCTCTTTACCAATACCGACGATGTAAACTCACTGTGATGCACATTATCACCATTTTTGTAATCTGCTTCGAAATAGATGTCGTTATCACCTTCAAAAAGGGGGGTAAGCGTAAAATTCACCGCTCTTTTTTCATACGCCGCTAAATCACCTATGAATATTCGCTCTGGCGTGAATTCTAAACCCGCACTTTTTGATTTTATTTCCACATTCACACCTCTCACCGGATTAGGTCTGTTATTCGCCACCAATATCGCTATCTCCTTTGACTCGCTGAGCGAAATCTCCGAAGGTATGTCCTTCTCAAGTATTTCTACACTGCTGCTGTCTACTTTCACAGGCACAGGAAACCGCACGTTTTTCCCGTTGTCCACTTCTATGTACACTTCAGGGAAATAAGTGCCGTCATGGGCATAGGCAGC
>CAZXYJ010000097.1:0-4897 GCA_964644925.1 uncultured Halobacteria archaeon
TTGCAGTAGAAGTATGGGTTATATAAAGTTTATTAAATGTGACATTGTCAAAGTAATATATGCGCCGAATTGGGCTTACAGCGAAGTGTTAAAAAACATGCATTAAAGATACATCAAGACATTACAAAAGACATATTGCTAAGTAGGGAAAAACATGAGGGTATTATTGGAGTTTCAATATACGTTGCTTGTCAACAGCGCTACATTCCAAGGGGTGTTGGAGAAATTTCTGAGGGAACAGGAGTGAATAAAAGAGAGATAACTGAATTATTTAGATTTTTAATGAAAAAATTAAAGCTTCAGAAAGTAGCGATTGATTCTAAAAAATGGGTTCAACACTTTTGTGTGCGATTAAATTTATATGACGATATTTCTGACACGGCTAACGAGATTCTTTTTCGCTATGATGAGAAAAGAAGAATTATACAAAAAATTAATCCAAAAGGTTATGTCGCAGGAGCAGTATATATTGCAGCGATTTTAAATGGCGAGCATCGAACGCAAAAAGAAGTTGCAGAAGTTGCAGGGGTTAGTGAAGTAACTATTGGGAAATATTATAAAGAATTGGCAGAAAATGTGGAGATGGAGGTGCTGCTATAATCAGAATTAGGATAAGTGAGGGGAATTTGAATCCGTATATCAAGAATAAATTCCAAGATAACCCAACATCTCTTTTAAAGTCATATACCACGCACTTAACAAGATTTTGCTTTCCTTACCCCTGCTCGCTGTTATGATACATAAATATTTACAAAAAAATTATTTCCATTATTTTCCATCCTCGCTACGCCAAGATTGAGGACTGTCATTATGGAATGTTGTCCTGAAGTCGGGGTATCAAAACGGGATTTTCTGAAGTGTGCTCAATTTGTAATATTTTTCTTATAATAGATGTTGCAAGTTTAGAAATAAAATCCCCTTGTGTCTTTTCAGACTTATTTGATATCGAATAAACCATGGGTTTATTTTTTATTCTACTTTTATTTATTAGCGGCAAGGATAAGCTTTTAAGAATCATAAGATTTCCTCTGCCCTGTTCTCCACTATATCTAAAGTCAGTTCTTACACCAATAATCGTCTTATCCTTCGCATAAGCATAGCCAATTTCCCAACTCGTTCCACTATCTATGTCCGCACCATCAAGAATAGCCACTATACATTGAGATGCATCAAGCCGACCTCTATTTTTATCAAAGATATCAGATTGGTTGTCCCCTTCTAATTCTTGAGGGAGATGAAACCAGATATCCAGTTTTTTCTGCGATGATATCTTTTCTAATTCCTCCTTCAACCTTTCGTTAAACCATTGTTCACCCCAATTGAAAAGGGGCCCCGCGATATATACGTCCTTTATTTTTTTCATAATTACCTTTTCAACTCTTTTTATTATTCTTTTTGATTTTTGGGCTGTTTAAACCAAGGCTCGACTTTGTAACGCAAATGCCACATGTAAAGCATCGGAAAAATAAAAATAAGGGATATAACTATAATTCCAACGAGCGGGAAAATTTGTTTCAAGTAGGCTGAATAAAGCAAGATTCCCCCTGCAGTAATACCAAGAAGAGTATACAGAAATGACGATGTGATTGCGACGTGTCCGGGTAACTTCCTATACACCTCTGAGAGCTTATGGCTAAGCATTTTCACCTCTCTATATACGTTTAGCATATTATCTTCTTTTTTGGTAATATAAATCTCATCTCTATCAGTAATCTTCCCTGTATTATCATTATTGATAATATAGATTTCCTCTTTATCAGTAATCTTCCATGTATTATCATTATCTTTTTTAAGAGAGGCGTTTTTAGAAAGTATAATTCCTTTTTTCGTTTTAAACTCATGCTCCAATTTTTGGGAAACGTTTTTCCCATTCAAGTCATTTTCTAATTCTGTGTCTCTGTCTATACTAAATGAATAATAGTACTTTTTAATATCTCCTCTTATTATCTCTTGAAGCCTATTTTCTATCTCTTGAGCTCTTTCCACCGTTCCAACTAGGAACACACTATATTTGTGGTCGTATATCCAGACCTGAAGGATTAGCAGAATGGTAAAAAATGATACTAGAATAGTCACATCTAAATACCCGGATTTTAACAACAACCCATTACCGGCTATAAAACCAGTAACTATTGTAATCCCTTTAAATCTTAAATCTTTTAAAAGATTGTCCAAATCGTCTATTTTATTCCTGCAAACTTGGTATTCCATTTTTAAGATATCCAGAGATTTATCCGTTATTGTCATTTCACCACCTCAAACGGATTTAAGTGTAAGCCCTTCAAGAATCCACTTTTCTTACGCTTGTTCATCGTTATAAATGATATAGTGATAACATATAAATATTTACACTCATAATCACTCACATAACTCCCTTCTTCATCCTTTTAAACCATTTATGCAAAGTATATATAATATAGCAATATGAACAAAGAACACAGATATGTTCCTTTTATTACGCTATCACTAACAGAGCAGAAACCACGTATTTGGATCACGCTTTCGGGCTGCAACTTCAAATGTAAGGGATGTTTTAGCATAGCTCGTGACACAATAGGCGAGCCGATGACTGTTGACGGACTAATAAACTGGGTGGAGAAATCGAATCGTGCTTACAACGGCAATACGCTACTGGAAGAGGCGGTAATTACAGGAGGCGAACCAACCCTGGACAGGGACTTTTTGATGGACCTCGTGCTAAATCTCAAAATGCGTATAGAAGTGAAACACATTACGCTATCCACGAATGGATATTTATTGGACAGGAAATATGTGATGGAACTGAAGGACGCTGGTCTTGATGTAGTTAAGCTTGACATAAAAGCATACAATGAGTCAACCCACCAATGGTATACAGGCATGTCCAATCGCTCGGTTCTTAAGGCAGCGAGATACCTCTGGGAAAGCAAACTCGATTTCAGGGTAGAAACGGTGTTGATGCCGGAGATAGTGGATGTGGAAGAAATTGAGCGAATTGCTTTCTTTTTAGCGCAGATTGACCCCGGAATAAAGTATAAGGTTATCAAGTTTGCACCTGGTGAAGCGAGGGAGAAAGTAACAAGAAGACCGAGTGACGATGAGATTCAACTTGCGGTTAATTCGGCTTCAAAGTACCTGAGGAACGTTGCCGGGGGTAAAGCATGTGTCCAGCAATTTGCCTCCCCGGGATCGAGAGAAGAGGAGGCGAAAAAATGGGTTAGAGTGTATCCGGATATGAAAACAGAGACAATAATTGCAAAACCGGGTGGGTTTGAAGTGTCTTGAAGTGGGTTTTTACATTAAAATAAATAGAGAGATAAACAGGATATAATCAAAATAAATGCCAACGCTGGAAACAGAATCAAGACATGAACATGGATACAGACACGTTCCTTTTATTACGCTGTCGGAGTTAAAGCCACGCGTTTGGATTACGCTTTCCGGCTGTAACTTCAGGTGTAAGGGATGTTTCAGCCTCGCTCGTGAACCCATAGGCGAGCCGATGACTGTTAAGCAGTTAATAAACCTCGTGAAAAAATCTTCCTCCTGTTATTACGGGGATACACCGCTGGAAGAAGCGGTGATAACAGGCGGCGAACCTACGCTGGACAGAGATTACCTCGTGGATTTGGTATCGCAACTAAAAGAATTTATTGAGTGGATCGTGGTTGACACGAATGGATACTTTTTAGACGATGGTTACTTAAAAGAGCTAATAGAGGCGGGTTTAACAGAGGTTATGTTTGACCTGAAGGCGTGGGATGAGAAACTGCATGAATGGTACACCGGATACTCGAATAAAAGGATATTGGAGCATATAAGAAACGCGTATGGAAAAGTAAAGCTCGTGGTGAACACGGTGTACATACCCGGGATAGTGGACGAAGCGGAGATAAAGCAAATAGCGAGGTTTTTAGCAAAAATAGACAAGAGAGGAGAGATAGATTACCGAATTAATAGGTTCAACACGAATCTGAGTTACGAGAAAATATCGAGGAATCCGTATCCCGCGGAGATAGAGCACGCTTACTCGATTGTTGCTAAATACATGAAAAACGCAGTGATGGGCAAGAGTTGCGTGCGAGAGAGGAAAATAGAAGAGAAGAGGGGTTGGATGACTGTGTTCCCTGATGGGACGCTAAAAAGGCGGACTTTGGATGATTATCGGGAAGAGAACAAGAGGCTGAAAAAGAAGAGTGTTACCGCCGTTTAGTGAAAAAGATGCAAGATGCAAGTCAGGGGACAGGAGTCAGAATTCTGTTTTCTATTCTCTGATTTCTTCTCCAAATACAATGGAACTTAGTCATCTCTGAAAACGACGATGATAAGGAAATTCAACTGGTCGGATTTGGAAGACATTCTGGGAATAGAGAAGGAAGCATTCCCAAAGTCGCCTTACAGCAGATTTACTTTCTTGTATTATGCATCAGCATACAGGGATAATTTCTTGGTATATGTACATGAGGATAAGAGAAAGGGCTTGAATAAAATCGTAGGTTATATTATCTTTTATCCTGGAGGGCATATAGTGTCCATCGCAGTGCATCCTGCGTACAGGAGAAAAGGGATAGGAAACGAGCTTGTAGGAGAGGTTTTGAAAGTAACGAAAGGTAAAGCAAGTGTAGAAGTGCGAGAGAGCAACGAAATAGCAAAGGAGTTTTATACGCATTTGGGCTTCTTCCTACAAGCTATAATCCCAAGGTATTATGGTGACGAAGATGCACTTGTGATGATTCGGAGAGGCACGGACATGGACACGAAGTGAAAATTAACTGAAAAGTAAAAGATGTGATGTTCTTCTGGAGTTTTTTCTTTTTGTGAGTTGGGTGAGCTATTTTTAACGGCATTAATCTTTTCATCTGCGTTAATTAAGCCCTTTCCGGGCTTGCGGGGACGTGGGCAGAGCCCACGAGCGTTA
>CAZXYJ010000098.1:0-4884 GCA_964644925.1 uncultured Halobacteria archaeon
ATTATTTCTTTAGCGCAGGTTTCTTTTGCAAAGAAAAGTGCTTCGCCAATTCATCTATTATCTCCACTGCTATCAGGCTCTTCACACCTTTTACATGCTTTACTTTCTGATCTTTTCTTATTACATACACCTCGTTCTCTTCAGTCCCTATCCCGCCGTTGCCAACGTCATTTGCAACTACCATCTCAATGTTATGGTCCTCCATCTTTTCCCTCGCCTTTCTTATCAGTTCCTCTTCAGAGACGTTCGTTTCTGCTTTAAACCCTACGATAACAAGCTCCGGGAATTCACGCTTCACTTCGTCTATCAATTTTTTCCCGGTGGGAACGAGATGCACGTAGAAATCTTCGCCCGATGAAATCTTCGTTTCTGACAAATCGGCAGTGAAATCCGAGATAGCGGCAGAAGAAATAAGCACGTCATATCCTTCCTCTTTCTCTTTACCTTCGCGAAGTTCAGTAACGCATGTATCAATCATTTCACGTGCAGTTTCCACCCTGACTTCATTTATCCCATCTAAATTCAACGGCGTTTTGCTGTGCACGAGCGTAACCCCGGCACCTTGTTTATACGCTTCTTTAGCGAGTTCAATCCCCGTGCGACCAGAACTTCGATTTGTTAATATCCGTATAGGGTCTATCGGCTCGATGGTGGGTCCTCCGGTAATGAGGATACGCACTCCCGCAAGCTTTTTTGGCGAGAGCACATGCTCAACTGCGAGAATTATGTTCTCTGTCGAGACGATTTTCGCAAGTCCCTCATCAAATCGGGGTCCTAAGACGGTTACGCCGAGTTTTCGCAGCTTGTCGCGGTTCGCGATCAGAATCGGGTTTTTGTACATGGTCTCGTGCATTGCAGGCACGACTATAATGGGTATTCCGGAGCCGAAGGCAGTAGTTGCAAATGCCGTTACGGGTGTATCTGAGACGCCCCCAGCTATCTTGTTTATCGTGTTTGCCGTGCAGGGTGCGATGATAAACAGGTCTGCTGAACCTTCCATCCCAAGAAACTCCACGTGTTCTATGTTTCCCATTAATTTCGTTATCACGTCGTGCCCCGTAGCATAATGCAGCGTATAAGGATGGATTATTTCAGTTGCGGCTTTGCTCATCACGCCATACACGTCTGCACCGTGTCTTATCAATTCGCGTGCGAGTTCAACGGTTTTAACTGCTGCGATAGAGCCAGTAACACCTAAGACAATGCTCTTTCCTGATAAAGCGTGGCTTTTTGTGCCCTTAATTCTCAAGGTTGGGTGTGGCCCCCTTTCACTCTCTGCCATAATGGACCGGTCGGGATTTGAACCCGAGGCCTCTCGCACGCCAAGCGAGTGATCTACCAACTGATCTACCGGCCCTCACCTACCTCTTTTTTCTTTTTATACTATAATCCTATTTACTACAAGACTCAAAACAGTATAATTTTAAATATTAAGAGCATATTAGATATAATAAAAGGAGGTGAAAAAGCGGATGACACAAGTAGGAATTCTTGAAGAGTTCAAGAAACTCACGACCACGGAGCGCCTCGCTATCATCGAGGCAGCTTTACATTTAACTCGTGAGGACCTTCAACAGATAGAGCAACCACCGACTCGAGAAGAGAGAAAACGGCAACTTGCCGTAGCGGCTGAGGCTTTATTGCCGGATTACATGTCGGGCAGTGGTGAACTGACCATCTTCACAGTTCTTGACAGCGAGGATTTTTATGCATAGAGGTGAAATCGGGCTCATCAATTTGGACCCAACGATAGGCGCCGAAGTCAAGAAAACACGACCGGCTGTCATCGTGAACGATGATGCCATTGGCATTTTACCATTGAAGGTAATCGTCCCTATCACCGAATGGAAGAACCGTTATGCTATAGCACCTTGGATGGTTCGGCTGGAGCCCGATGCAGAAAACAATCTGGACAAGCTCTCAGTGGCAGATGCTTTTCAGGTACGATCGGTAGCGCAAGAAAGGTTTGTACGGCACCTGGGAAAACTTTCCGATAGGGCAATGCAAGAAATTACGAGAGCACTGGCGGTCGTGTTAGGCATGGAGCCGTAAGAACAGGATTAAAAAATAATTATTTCTTTGGTAAAGGAAACTTTCTTTTTTAAAGAAAGGTTTGTTTACAGATTCTTGGATACATCCTCTATTATCCTTCCGCAAAAGATGCATCTGAACCGGGGCGGGTTCTCGCTCACGGTAATGAACTTAGACATAACCGGCTCATTTTCCGCGTTGGATATGCAGTTGGGATTCGCACATCTTATAATGCCCTCTATGGACTTTGGAAGGTAAACTTTATGCTTTGCCACTACTTCAGAATCACGTATTATATTTATCGTTGCGTTTGGGGCAATCAAAGCGATTTTATCCACCTCTTCCGGTTTTAATTCCCTGTCTTCCACTTTTACTATGTCCTTCCTGCCCATCAGCTTACTCTTTACATTCATCACCACGCTTAGAACCGCATCTGTCCTTGTGTTTATCTTCAATATTTTCAGCACGTTCAGCGCCAGCCCTGCCGTAATATGGTCAATAACCGTCCCGTTTTTGATTGGCACTATTTTCAATTCTTTTTTCATTGTGTATAAAGTATGACTTCCCTCTATTTAAGACACAGATTTACACTGATTTACGCAGATTTATTTTAGTTTAACCGTGTTGATTCTTATCATCTGTGTTAATCTGCGTTAATCTGTGTCCCTAATTTACTTTCTTGTCTTAGTGGGACCGCCGAGATTTGAACTCGGGACAACTCGGTCTTCAGCCGAGCGCTCTCCCAGTCTGAGCTACGGTCCCTTTGCATATATTAATCTATTTTTGTATATAAAGTATGGCTTCCTTCCATTCAAGACACAGATTTACACTGATTTACGCAGATTTATTTTAGTTTAACCGTGTTGATTCTTATCATCTATCTGTGTTAATCCGCGTTAATCTGTGTCTATAATTTATTTTCTTGTTTATTTATAAATATCCGCTCAATTTAATTTATATTTTTATGGTGGAAATGGAAGAAGAACTAAAAAAAGCGATGGGTCTTGTATCCAAAAATAGCGCCGTTAGATATGCCGATATTCGCATGGAAACAGGTTACGCAACGGCCATTGAGCTAAGGGATGATGTCTTCAGAGAGATGAGCTATGGTATAGACCAGGGCATAGGTGTCAGGGTTCTGTACAAAAACTCATGGGGATTCTCTGCCTCGAATGACGTTCAAAACTTAAAATCAAGACTAAATGATACTTTTGAGGATGCTTTGAACATCGGTAAAGCGCTATCGCTGTCAGAATCGAATAAGGACGAGAAATCGGTAAAAATAGCAGATGCGCCGCTAAAAAGCGACTATTTTGTGTTAAAGCCGAAAATAAACCCCGCAGACGTCAGCATCGAAGAGAAGAAGCATATAGTTAAAGAGGTGTATAAAGCGGCAAAGAAACACTCATCACGCATAAAAACACTCTCTATCTTGTATCTGGATGGCTATGAGAAGCAGACATACGCGAATTCGGACGGAAGTTATGTCGTGATGGAGACGCCTGCGGTTTTCATGCGCGTTCGTGCAGTGGCGAAAAAGGGCAGCGTTTTGCAAGAAGGCGTAGAGAGCGTAGGAGCCGTGGGGGGTTTTGAAGTCATAGAAGAGGAGAATCCAGAGGTTGTGGGCGTAAAGGCTGCGGATAAAGCGGTCAGGCTGCTTGATGCGAAACTGCCGCCCGCGGGTGAAATCCCAGTGATAATGGACCAAAAGCTCACGGGCGTTTTCATGCACGAAGCGCTGGGGCATGCCGCAGAAGCGGACCATGTTTTATACGGTGAATCAATACTAAGAGGGAAATTAGGTGAAGAAATAGCATACGACGGTTTAACCGTTGCTGACGACCCGACCATCGAGAACTCGCATGGTTATTATAGATATGACGATGAAGGAGCGAGGTCAAGAAGAACGGAAATAATAAAAAACGGCGTTTTGGTCTCTTATTTGCATACGCGGGAAACCGCAGGCAGGCTAAATGCGATGCCAACCGCGAATGCGCGTGCTGCGGACTATTCGGAGGTTCCACTGGTACGGATGAGCAACACGGTAATTGAGGAAGGGGACTGGGATTTTGAAGATATGCGGGCGGATATACGGTTTGGAATCTATGCGAAGGGTATGCGTGGAGGGCAGGTGGATACGGTAAGGGGCGAATTTCAGTTCAGTGCAGAAGAGGCGTTTCTGATAGAAAAAGGCGTGCCTTCCAGGCGATTGAAAAACGTTTCGCTTTCCGGTAGAACCCTGGACGTATTGAAGGACATAGATGCCGTGGGTAATGATAAAAAACGCGGTTCAATAGGTTTTTGCGGTAAAGACGGTCAGGAAGTTCCTGTTTCTGAATACGCTCCACACGTGCGCGTGAAGAAGATACTGGTGGGTGGGGCTTCTTAAATCTTAGACTCGTTTAAATCTCTTTGTCTGGTTAAATTGTGAGTATACACGATATGCACCTGTTCGGCAGGTTCACTCGGCATCAATGCCCTCCCACAGTTCGGACACAGGCTTGGTCTCACCTGCTAATGCTTCCTCCCAACCTTTATTTACGGAAACTTGCTTCAGCGGGCTTTAATGCTATGCTCTCGCGGAACAGGCGAACAACCCGAAGCAGGTTGGGCAAGTATTCTTCGGGCTAAATTACGAAGGTGATGCAAGAGGCTTAAGAATGCGGAATCTAACGGATTGAAATTCACGGGCTTAATCGGTCTGCTTGTTGCAGCGGTGAAAACTAAAAGGGTGGAAAGAGAAAATTTTATAAAACTTTTTTCTATTTTTGGCTCAAACCTTTTTCTAAAAGGTTTGTTTTAATACACAAAAGCCAGCAATTGCCCGCCTACTCCCGCTTCAATCGCTTTTTC
>CAZXYJ010000099.1:0-4861 GCA_964644925.1 uncultured Halobacteria archaeon
GTAAGGATAAAGCCCGTAAAGTCCGAGGATTTTGAACTAAAGCTAAACTCAGAAGGAAAAGCAAATTATAGACACAGATTAACGCAGATTAACACCGATAAAAAGAGCAATGCCGTTAGTCCAGTCCAACAAAAGAACGAAAAAATCCGTGTAAATCCGTGTAAATCCGTGTCTCAAATAGAAGGAGGTTATACCCTATATACAACAAGAAAAGCGAGAATAATCGGGCTGATAGAAGGGGAACTCCTGACTGAGGAACTTGTGGAGGAAATAAGCGGCATAGACATTGCTCGTGACATATTGAAAATTGCCGTTGTTGAAAGGCATCACTACACCGGGAATATAGGTTTGGGGTTCGTAAAAGGGTTTGGCTTGAAAACCGGTGCTGTTGCTTCTTCTATTGCTCATGATTCTCATAATATAGTCGTTATAGGGACAAACGAAGCCGACATGGCTTGTGCTTGCAATCGCTTGAAGGAGATTGGCGGTGGAATAGTTCTGTGCAGCGGACGTGAGGTAATGAGCGAGCTGGAACTGCCTATTGCTGGATTAATGACCGATAAAGGGTTGGCGTATGTGGTAAGAAACCAAAAAGAGCTGGAAGCGGGAATTACGGCGATGGGCTGTAAACTGCAAGCTCCTTTTATCTCGATGTCTTTTCTCGCTTTGCCCGTGATACCCGCACTGAGGATAACGGATAAGGGATTGGTGGATGTGGAGAACCGAAAGATAGTGAATGTATTCGTATGATAAAAATTCAATTGTGTAATCGGTGATTATAAAAAGAGTTATCAAAAAGCAAAAATGGTGCAAATCTTATCTAACAATGCCCAATTGAAAACATAAAGCGTCAATTATTGATTCTTGTAATTCCAGCTCATCAATTTTGCCTATTTCTCTTATTGATTTATCGCTTCTTCACTTATTACCAGAACAGGACGAGTTCTCCCTTGTTCAGAGCCAATTACCGGATCAAGGTTGGCAAGGAACACATGCCATATATACTCCATTTGTTTATGTTTACTCCCATCCTTCTAAATCAAGTGCTTTAAAGTCCTCTAAAACGTCTCTAAGGTCGTCAAGGAAAACCTTATCCCTTACTGCCTCTTTTAACTCCTCTACTTTTTGTTTAAAAGCGGCAGGCTTTTTCTTGACAATCAAAAGCACCTCCACTACTTCATTTTCAGGTATATAATGAGGAATCTTTATCTTTATCTCGTGGTCCTCGGGAATCCTTACCATTTGTTTGATTGCTTCCATAGTTCTATCCCCCTCTTTAGCTAATGCATTATTTTTGTTATTTATAATGTTTTCATTTCCGCTATACATCCATCCATAAAAATCAAGTGATTTATCACCGCGGAGAGCACCGAGTACGCAGCGTTTTAAGACGGTTCCAACCATTGCTCGTTTTTTCTGGTTGTATATAAAGTATGACATCATCCTATTTGAGACACTGATTTACGCAGATTTATTTTAGTTTAACCGTGTTGATTCTTATCATCTGCGTTAATCTGCGTTAATCTGTGTCTATATAAGTTATTTTTTCTTGTTGTTTTGTCTCTGCGTTCTCTGTGTGCTCTGCGGTGAAAATTACGGTGCCAACCGTCGCCTATCACGCGGGAAAAGCACCACTTCTCTTATGTTTTCTATCTCCAGCATGCTCATCAGCAGCCTATCTATGCCCAGTCCCCAGCCCGCATGCGGCGGCATACCAAACCGAAAGGTGTCGAGATAAAACTCAAAACTATCTGCACTCAGTCCTTTTGATTCGATGTTCTGCTTCAGCAGCTCGTAAGAATGAACACGCTGCGAACCCGAAGCGAGCTCTACTCGTGGATGCATCAGGTCAAACGCATTGCAAGTGTCTTTACTTTTCGCTTCCGCATCAGCAGGCTGTGCATAAAACGGTTTTATCGCACAGGGCCAGTCCGTGATGAAATAAAGCTCGCCTATCATCGCACCCAGGGTACGTTCAGCAGAAGTGCCGAGGTCTTCACCCCATTCCATCTCCTCACCCGCTTCAGAAAGCGATTCTATCGCTTCTTCATACGTTATACGTCTGAACGGTGTTTTCGGAACTTCCAATTTTAAATTCAACTTCGCTAAGCCCGGATAATCCACAACTTTTGAATATACAAACGCAATAAGCTCCTCCAATATCTTCATTACCTCCTTATCCGATACAAAAGCGACTTCTATATCCGTTGAAGTAGCTTCGTTAAGATGTTTCGTGGTGTCGTGCTCTTCCGCGCGGAATATCGGTGCTATTTCGTACACGCGGTCAAACCCAGAAGCCATGAGCATCTGTTTATAAAGCTGCGGGCTCTGATTTAAGAACGCTTCTCGCTCGAAATAAGAAATAGGAAATAAAGCAGTGCCGCCTTCTGTCGCCGCACTCACTATCTTTGGCGTGTTTATTTCTATAAATCCGCGTTCATCGAGGAACTCCCGTATCGCCTTGAGAACACGGCTGCGAATGATAAATATCTGCTTTGTTCTCTCGATTCGCAAGTCCATGAATCGGGCATCTAACCTCGTATCCAGTTCCGCACCAACTTTTTCAGTGGTGTCCAGCGGTAAAACCAGCGATGCCTCACTTAGCACTTCCATTTGGTCGGGGATTATCTCATATCCATTCGGCGCCTTGGACTCGCTTTTTACTTTGCCTTCTATCGCTACTACCGATTCGCGAGGCACTTTTTTCACGCGTGCAAACAGTTCCTTTTCTGTCTTTTTACGGTTCAGTGTAACCTGGGCAAAACCGCCGAAGTCTCGCACGATAAGGAAAAAGACGCCACCTAAATCCCGCTTCTCGTGCACCCAGCCCGCTATGCACACGTGTTCTCCGTCATTATCAGGGGTTATTTCTGTTGCGTATTTCCTGTTCACGATTGGCAATTTCATAATCACTACTTTACCATTGTTCTTAATATAAAGCACTTTCTAAAACTTGTTGTTGCGATATGCCCAGTTGCACTCAAGTATTAATGTCGCATGTAGTGTGGGGGAATCGCCATTCCATTTGCAGCACATTAAAAACTTTGTTGCACTTCGGAACACATTTCGTTGTTGCACTCAAAAAACTGGCTTTGCACCTGACAATAGTAATTTGAGGTGATTTGAAGCACCATTTTCCAAATTTAAGTACAAAGCAGGAAGATTAAAAAAGGATTATATAGGTCATACCAAAATATATGATATAAATGGAGGGAATGAATATGGATTGGTCTGAAGCAAAAAAGCAGATTGAAAAAGAGATCCAAGTTGGAACTGATGTAAATAGTGAAAGAAGTAAACTAAGAAAAATACTGAGAACGAATTATCGCTGCGACAGTTCGAGTTATGGATACAATGGAGAAAAAGGCTTTCTTGTGAGAATTAGTAACTATGAAGCAAATAATTTAAAGATCCCTTGGAGCATGCTTGAGAATTGTTTTCGTGCTCTACATAGTTCAGAAGGATATAATACCTATTATTTTAGAAATAAATATCCCCGCCAAAGAGAGGGTCATCCGTGTCATGTTCACGTTGTCGGCGCGATCTTTGAAAAATCAGGTGTAGCTTATAAAAGTGGTAATGCATATTTCATTGACGAATAAGAAACTATTAATAAGAAAATCTTTGGAAATACGAGAGGGGTGATTTTTTTTGCAGGATATACGATAACAATATATTCTAAAGTGTGTTTGGGATTATTTATATTGTGGGGGGTAATTAGATTGTGGGACAGCCTCTGATTATTTGAAAAAGTTATCAGACTGTAAATTAAACTAAATTCCCACCTTTTCTCCTATTACATTCTTCACAAAGCAATTGGATATTTCTTGCAGTATTGCTTCCACCCATTGAGACAGGAATAATATGATCAAATTCAAGATTTATTTTTGACCCACAATTAACACATTTCCCCCCATCCCTTTTCCAAACATACATTTTAACTTCATCAGAAATCGGTTCCCTTTTTACTTCATTATCACTGGTAGTATCTGCTAATTTGAGTTTTTCTATTTTACGATTCCTTTTTTCTATTTTTTCATCTAACAACAATTTCATATCTTGGGGTTCAAGGTTGTCATTTTCCCAATATAACTTGTCCATATATAACCAATATTTTTTATTTTGCGATTTCCAATCATGGCCAATGCAAACTGGCACTTCTTTAGACTGCTTGAATTTTATTTCTTTTTCAGATGTAGTCATACGAAAATCTGATCTCCCTGATATGTAGAATATTATACCTTTTCTTTCAGTTGGACGGAATATATGACAGTCGACCCATTCTCCAAGTTTCCAATTGGTAACTTCTCTAATCATATATCATTCCCTCTTTCTATTCCAGCCTTTTAACACCAACCTCTCCACCCACGTTAGAATGCATGGACATCCACGGCGGTGTCGAGCTTTTTTTTCCTACAGAGGCTGTCCAACAATTACCCAACAATAGATAATACCCCCCGCGCAATATAAAAAGCAATTCTTCTTCTCAACACCCCCTAAGTTTATCCATTTCTTCTGCCGCCCTTCTCCTATCTCTTTTATTAATCTCGTCTCTAAATGACTTCCTTGCAACTTCGCTCCAGTTTATGTGCTTTGTGCTTTTTATTTTCTTCCGCAATTGTTATTGTCATATTTACGTGCTTCATATAATCATAGTTGACATTTGTAATACATAAATATTATTCCCCCAGCAACCTCACAATCCTGCTTTTCTTTCCCTCTTTTCTCCTTCCATTTCCTGCTCCTTCTCCCGCTTCTCTCTTCGATTCGTTTTTCGCTGTCGCTCCCATTTCTACTGCTCTACCCCCATGTTCACTCTGCCTCACACGTATATCAACCAATACGGGCATTTCTATGCTCG
>CAZXYJ010000100.1:0-4858 GCA_964644925.1 uncultured Halobacteria archaeon
GTTTCGGATTCATCGGCAATTATATTCCCTTTCCCAAGTTTACTTCTGCTCTCGTAGAATAAAAATATGTTTATAATTATAATTACACTAAAATCATAAGCTCAAATTAAATAGAAAAATGACCGCTACAACAATAATTAAGGAAATAAAAGGTAGGGAAATTTTAGACTCGCGTGGAAACCCAACGGTAGAAGTGGAAGTGCATACAGAGACCGGGTTTGGCAGAGCATGCGTGCCTTCGGGTGCGTCTACGGGAACTAAAGAGGCGTGGGAGAAAAGAGATGGCGACAAAAGCCGATATGGCGGTAAAGGCGTTCTCAAAGCGGTTGAAGCCGTTAATACCGTAATTAAGAACGGGTTGCTGGGTATGGACGTTCTCAAACAAAGAGAAATAGACGAGCGGCTAATAGAATTGGATGGAACCCCGAACAAGACAAAATTAGGTGCAAATTCTGTTCTGGGAGCATCAATAGCGGTTTGTAAAGCGGCGGCAAAATCGACGAATACGCCTCTTTTTGTATATATCTGCGAGCACGTCGCTGGAATGGAGCTACAATATGCGCTTCCAATACCGATGATGAACGTGATAAACGGCGGTAAGCATGCGGGAAACGAACTAAGCATACAGGAGTTCCTTGTCTTGCCCACTGGTTTTGACAGGTTCAGCGACAATTTACGAGCTGGTGTTGAGACTTACCATGCACTTAAAAAGGTGTTAGAGCAGAAATATGGGAAGATAGCCACGAATGTTGGGGATGAAGGCGGCTATGCACCACCTATGAGCATGACAGAAGAGCCGCTCGATGCGATAACGGAAGCGATAACCGAAGCAGGCTATTCGGAGGACGAGATATGCTTGGGCATGGATGTGGCGGCTTCGTCTTTTTTCGACACGAAAACAAAAAAATACCGTATAGATGGCGGGGATAAAGACGGCGATGAACTAATTGAATTCTATCAAGCCCTTGTAGAGAAATACCCGATAGAACTGATAGAAGACCCATTTGAGGAGGACTCATTCGAGTTGTTTGCGGAACTCACGGCGAAGATGCCGCAGAAGATAATAGTGGGTGATGACCTGTTCGTGACGAATGTCCGGCGACTTCGAGAGGGGATAAAGAAAAAAGCGGCAAATGCCGTTCTGCTGAAGTTGAATCAAATAGGCACGGTTTCGGAAACCATGGATACTGTCCGATTAGCTTCAGAAAACGGCTATAAGAAGGTCGTCAGCCACAGGTCCGGCGAAACGGGAGATGCGTTTATCGCTGATTTCTCGGTGGCGATAAATGCGGATATAATCAAAACAGGTGCTCCAGCAAGAAGCGAAAGAACCTGTAAATACAATCAGTTGCTGCGGATTGAGGAAGAGATGGGGGATAAGGCGAGATGTGGGGGGTTGGAAGGGTAATGCAACTATCTGGGTTGTCGGAAGAGCAACAGGGGTAAATTTGTAACGGTGAATCTGTTGAATATCCTTAAGCAAGGCGTTTTGGCGGGTATCACCGAAAACTTTATAAGATGAAAAAAAATACACCTTATATAGGAGGTTAAAAAATGGCTAAAAAACTTACCGAAGAAGAAATGCTGGCGGAGGCTTTGAAGGATCCCAAAATAAGAAAGGTTTGGGGTGCTTTGAAAGATATAATCCCGGAAGCCATTGCAGAATATAAGGAGAAAAAAGAGCATGAGCGTTCTACTGATAGCGGAGACTAATTGGCTGGAGAACATCGTGCTGGCACAAGATTCTACATCTGCATATCTATTTAGGCTTGCGCGAACAGAAAAAATAGATATTGCAGTCCCAGAGTACTCTTTCTACGAGGCGGATGGCTCGTTGAACAGGAAACTCGTAAAGCGTGCTGAGAGAATTGATGACGCATTGTCATTACTTGGACAAATAGCACAGACTACGCATTATGCAGAACTGTGCAAAAGTAGTAGAGATATTCTAAAAGAACTCAGAAAATTGACGTTGAGCGATAGAGCAGAAATTAAAAAGGTTTTAGATGAGATTAAATCAATGGTCAGGATAATACATTATACAAGTAATGTTTCAACAATGGCAGAAATGATGTTTGAATCGGCAAGTCCACCATTTAAGGAGGGCGATTGCAGGATTTACGCCTCTATTCTGTCGTCTGTTGAGCATACTGAGGAGAAATACGATTCAATCATATTTTACACAGAAGACAAAGAGGATTTCGACCATCCTGAAATTCATGTGGAGTTGGGGAACTCAGATGTTGAGATTATGTTCGATTCGGGTGCGTGTGTTGAGAGGATAAGGGAATAGATAAGAGATGAAGAGGGAACATCCGGTAGATTGGTTCTGGATTTGGAAGTGGTTGTATGAAGACAATTAGCTCGATACTAGTCCGGGCAATCTCAAGAACGGTTGACGATATCTTTATATAATTGAGCGGTATAGTATTTTACTCAGGTGGAATGAAAATGGAAGCGGGATTAATGGAAGAGTTAAATCGTTCTGCACAAGCGTTTACAGAACAATTGAGGAAAATAGACCCTCAGTTTACGGCGACAGAGTGCGAAAGCATAAGAAATCTTCAAGAATTAATGAGAAAACTCGAATGAGAATGATGCGATATAAACTTAAGACAAAAATTGTCTCTGACCCGAACATCTGCGGTGGGGAACCTTGCATTAGAGATACTCGCATACCGGTGTATGTAATACTGAGCCATCTTGCAGCCGGTGAGGATTACGATACCATATTAAAGAACTTCCCGCGTCTCAAGTATGATGATGTCATGAGCTGTTTAGAATATGCGGCTTATCTGTCTACTGAAAAGGCTGTTTACAGATGAAAATAGACTACCACAAAATAGGACTAAAAGCAGGCTTGGAAATACATCAGCAGCTCGATACGAGAACCAAACTCTTCTGCAAATGCCCTACCACGCTAAGGGATAAAAAAGAATCTACGCTCACATTTAAGCGGTATCAGCGGGCGTCAAAGAGCGAAATGGGAGAAGTGGACAAAGCTGCGCTTGAAGAAGAGAAATACAGCAGGACGTTTATTTACAAAGGTTATGAAAGCACCTGTTTGGTGGAGAATGACGAACAGCCGCCGGGAGAATTGAATCAAGGAGCCATTGACGTTTCCTTAGAGGTAGCACTGCTGCTGAACATGAATCCCGTAGATGAGATTCATACGATGCGGAAAATCGTGATTGACGGGTCGAACACGTGTGGATTCCAGCGAACTGCGTTAGTTGCGATGGGTGGAGGGATAGAGACAGAAGAAGGTTTTGTTGGCGTTGATTCGCTGTCTCTGGAAGAAGATGCGGCACAGAAGATAGAGACGGAAGGCGAGGCCGTTGTTTATTCCTTAGACCGATTGGGCATACCGCTTGTGGAAATAGGCACTGCACCCGATATAAGGACGGTAGAGCAGGCGCGGAAAGTAGCAGAACATCTGGGCATGATATTGCGCTCAACAGGTAAGGTGAAACGAGGATTAGGAACTATTCGACAGGACATAAACGTTTCAATAGAAGGTGGCGCTCGTGTGGAGCTAAAGGGCGTTCAGAACTTGAGGCTAATAGGCAAAATAGTTGAAAACGAGGTCGTGAGACAAACAAATCTTATAGAACTAAGAGAGGAGTTAAAAAGACGAGGAGCTGAAGTTGAAAGGACAATTGAGGATTTATCGTCCGTATTTGACCGTACTGCGTCAAACGTAATAAAAGAAGCAGGCGGGAACGTATCGGGTGTATGTCTGCGTGGGTTTTCCGGTATTCTCGGAACAGAACTACAACCAGAAAGGCGATTTGGCAGTGAATTAGCGGATTTCGCAAATAAGTATGGCGTGGGTTTGATGCATACGGATGAACTTCCCGCGTATGGCATAACTGCGGAAGAGGTAGAGCACCTGAAACGAACTTTTGACGCTACGGAAGCGGATTGCGTGGTGATAGTTGTAGCGGAGAGAGAACGTGCGGAAAAGGCGTTGAAAGCGGTGTTGAGCAGGGCGGAAGAAGCAATGCGCGGCGTACCAAAAGAGACAAGGAGAGCGCTGCCAAACGGAAGTAGCGCTTATATGCGACCCCTACCCGGCGCTTCGCGAATGTATCCCGAAACAGACGTGCCACCTGTGGAAATAGACGAGCAAAAGTTGAAACAGATAAAGAGCAAACTCCCTGAGACGTTTGAGCACCGCAAAGAGAGATACATGGAAAAATTCGGCTTAAACGACGAACTTGCAGATAAAATATCGCGAAATTCTAATTTCGGGCTCTTTGAACGCATAATGAAATCGTATGAGAACATACCTGCAACGTTGGTGGTCAGAACACTTACGGACACATTAGCGGAGTTGACGCAAGAGATTGAGGCAGACATAGACATAGAAAACTTAGGAGACCGTCATTTTATGGAGCTGTTCAAGCGGCTCTCTGCGAATGCGTTTGGGAAGGAAGCGGTACCAGACATCTTGAATTTCTTGGCGAATCAGCCTGAGAAGAGCGTGGAAAGAGCGATAGATGAAATTGGGCTCGGAGTGGATAAGGGCGAGGTGGAAGTGCTTATAGCGGATATAGTGAGCCAGAAGAAGAAGTTCATACGCGAGAAGCGTGAACGGGCAGTGGGTCCGCTGATGGGCATTGTGATGAAGGAATTGAGGGGTAAAGTGGATGGGAAGGTGATAAATAAGATGTTGGAGGAGAAGGTGAAAGAGGTTCTGGAGGGGGGTTAAAATATAGTCATTCCGAAACTTATTAACCACCAGATCACACAGATTTTCACGAGAGAAAAATAATAGATTTTGGTTTTCAGTGTTCCATCGACGATTTTACCCCCTGTTAACCCGTATTTCTTGTGTTAATCGTGTGGAATCTCG
>CAZXYJ010000101.1:0-4781 GCA_964644925.1 uncultured Halobacteria archaeon
GTTCATAGTGGTTCAGGCACGAAGAAATAAAGAAAAAATTAGACGCAGATTTCGCGGAGGATTTTGTAGACGGGATAACAGGATTGACAGAGATTATGTTTTTGCCAGCTTTGGCGTTTTCGGCCATACCTTTCCTCGAAGCAAGCTTCTGCGAAAGGCCCGGCCTTATCCGCCGGGTTCCGTCGAAGCCGGACCCCATTTATGAAGCCGGACAAAAACATATTTTTAGACGGGATTGGCGCGGATTTTTTGCCGAGGGAAAGGCACTCCCCGCTACTCGCTGTCGCGAGTAAGACGCGGGGACAAGGAAGACACGAAGAAATAGTTAATCGCAGATTGACGCTGATTTACGCGGATTTATTGCCACGAAAAGGCACAAAAAGCACAGATTTGTTCATCACACTGTCATTCTGAGCGAACGCAAAGAATCTCCAAAACATTTAAATATCCTCAAACAAAAGTCAACAAAAAAAACGAATAAAAAGAATTCTAAAGAAAATTCTTGATTGTTCAAGGTAACTTGGGTAGTATTATTGATATCGGAAGGTCTGAATTATGGTTTTTAAGTGTTTAAATAGGAAATGTCAGATTAGGAAGGAGAAGAAAATGAAAAGATTAATAATGGGTATTATTTTTTGTTTTATGCTAAATAGCATAGGCTACGCAGTTATTTATCAGGTGCCCTTGAATGTAAATGGCTATTATCAGTTTCACGACTCTATAAACTTCGATATTGACCTGGGCGTTCAATTAACAGAAATACATGAAGTTCGTTTTCTTGGTGAAGGTAACATTCTTGCCATAGATGCTCCTGGGCTTTTTGAGTGTACTTTTATTGCAGGACCTGCGCAATGGCAACATTCTTACGGCCCTGGGATTTTCGGATTTGAATCAACTTCCTTTAGCTGTGATGCATCTTTTGTTTCGAGCAATAGTGCTACATGGGATTTCCTTCTGGATGGTAACGCTAATGGCTATGTAAGATTGATAACAAACATAATCTATATCCCTGAATTTCCGCCTGAGAATATTACTGGAAATATCACTTCTGCTTCTTTATTCATTGATGCAACACCAGTGCCCGAACCAACATCAATTTTACTCCTCGGCCTCGGCGGAGTTTTGCTAAGACGCAGGCGATAAGCCTGTGACTATATATGGGCTGATGGCAAATTGCTTTCAGCCCTTTTTCTATTCAGGATTTAGCAACTTATATTACTGTATATTCCGTGAACCTAAAAATCCCATCCAACCTTAGCTTGAGTTAGCAATTTTTTACCCAAAATACGCCTTTTACATTACAACAAATCCTTTCCTTTTGGGTGCCTAACAATGATTATACCGTCTGTACAAAACGGGAAACACAGAGAAGTTTCTTTCTTTATAAGAAGTTCCCGTTGCTTCTTGCTTTTATGCTCAACCTATTTAATTAAATGATTCCGCGTGTGCAAACAAGTTGCACACACTACAGGGTTCATGAAAACTCTTTTGGATAAGCCTTTATCAACTTTGTAGAATCTTCGCCATCAATGATAACGTACCAAATTATCTTATCTTCCATATACGATTTGATCTTGGCCGAGTTTTCCAATTGTTCAATTACGCTATCATCAATTTGTGCCCAATACTGAACTATGAGAACATCGGCAGATCTACACTTTGAAAATCTCTGTATCTGGTCCCCATTCTTCCCCATTTTTCCAGGTGTTAACTTTCCCTTTGTGCCTGGACCTTTAAACGCAAATGCCGCTCTTTTCCTTGTATTCTTGATATAAAGTCTTGTGCTGAATAAATCATTATTTTCACCTCCCCAATCTTTAAATTGACCTCTTTCCCCAAGAATTTTTGCTATTCCTTTTTTAAATTTCTTTTCTGGAATTTTCGTATAATCCAAGTTTTTATCATTTATTTTCTTAACTTCTTTAAACGAGGCGATGTCATCAATTGTAATATTTATTGCTTTAATCTTTCGTTTGGGTAAATTAATTTTAATATTTTCTTTTCTAAATTTTATTACAGGCCTCCTTCTAGTAGGCAATTTATTCCTTTCCTCTGGATTACTTGCCAATCTGATTATCTTATCTCGATGTTGCTGGAAAAAATCTATTTTCTTATATGCTGTCAGGCCGTTAACTTTGACTTGTTCAATAATATCTTGCGTGGCAAGTTTCTTACCACATTCAAGAACACGTTTTTTAGTTAGTCCTGTTAATTTTGCCAATTGCTCAACTGTTTTAATTTTCTTCTTTCCTGTATAAATATTCCTAAAGACGGTTATCCTTTGCGATTTACCCAAAACTTCCGCAGCGTGTTCTATTTGTTCAGGCTTATTCGAACTTCGGTCACTCACCGGCAATGCCATTTTATTAATCCCTTAAGAAACTATTCACGACCCCTTTTTTGATTTTTTGTATTTTTTCTGAGGAAATATCTGGCTTAACCTACCTTGTGAAATACCCATTGCTTTCGCAATCATATCTCCCTTAATATCAGAATTTTTAAGAAGCAATACCAATAATTTCTTTATTGAATCCAGATCACTTCTTAACAGCTACAATTGTTTTTCGTTTAATTTTACTTCTTCCATATTTATCACCTTTTGGTATATTAAAGCTATATTTTCAGATTATCTTTAAAGGATATTTGGTTTTTCCCTTTTTTTTGATTATTTCTATGGCACCTACTTTTTCTAGGTCATCAACAAGCAACCTAACACTTTCATGTGTAACACCTAGTCTCTTTGCTATATCTCCAATGCTATTATTCCCATTAAATAGCTTATACATTTGTTTTCTTTTGTCTGTGGTTAAAAATTCTTCAGTAAGTATTTTATTTGTTTCTTTTCTTGAAGCTAGATTTTGGACCATAAGTAGTTTTCTAATAGCTTCTAACTTATTATTGATTTCTATTAATATTTCATCTTTCATTTTACTTACCTAATGTTAATAACTTCATATAAAGAGGTCTTGTTTCGGTTCCAATATTATAAATAATTCCTATTGATTCCCATGATTTCAATACATAAGTTGCTGAGGGTGATTTTACACCTGCTATTTTCGCTATTTTGGTTACTCCGTTTGTTCCGTCACAAGCATTGTAGCCTTTTATCCAATTATTAGGTTTACGCTTCTTATGACTTATAATCTCTTTTATTTTTTCTTCACTAAAAACCAATCGAGCCAAAAGTGATATTATGACTTCGTTCTGTTTATTTTCGTTCATGTTTTATTACACTCCTGTAAGTTTTTCTTACGCAAAAAAAATGATTAATAAAACCCCTTTTGTTTTTAGTTTTACCCATATTTACACAATAAGTACTATATTTAGTTTGATTTGTATAGTCAATATAGTTGTTTAATAAATAAAGACAGTCACCCACTTTTTCTGCCCTACATTTTATTATCAAACCATAAATTTGCACTTTCCGCCGGTTTAGTATCTCTTGGCTGAGATCCTTCGACTCCGCTTCGCTTCGCTCAGGATGACAAACTGACGATTCGATGCAGTTATCCGCCCCAGGTGTAGGATGAGATTACACGAAAATAAATCAAAAATCAAGATGAAAAATTTAAAATTACAATGAAAAATGCAAAAATGATTCCTCGCGTTTGTACCCCGCCCACAGGTGGCGGGGCTAAACGTAAACCCACGACAGTGCCGGGGGCTAAAAATTTGGATTTCTTCTTTCGCAGGAATGATAGATCGGTAGGTTTATTTAATTCTGTGGCCAGATCCCTCCACTGCGCCCCCCGTGCTTTCTTGCGAAAGCAAGAACGGGGGCTCCGGTCGGGATGACAGGAGGGAAGGGAAAAAGGGAGAGGGGAAAAGTCAAGGGGGATTTAGTTTTTAGTGCTTAGTTTTGAGTTCTTAGTTGGGGATATTGCTTCGCAATGACAGAAAAATGGTGGGGCAAGGCCATAGAAGATGCAGCAAATTAAGAACCAATTTCGTCTAATGAGTCGAGCTCATCCAGTAATGAATCGGAATCATCCTCTAATGAGTCAGCCTCATCCAGCTCTATAAATGACTCAAAATCGTCGGCTGCTGAATCGCCTGTTGACGGCCTGTCTTGCGGCAAAGCTTGTGCGGCCAACTCAGGTTGGGCGATGTCTTTAGGCTCTCCGTCAATCTGAAGTACAAATTTTAAGGGGCCTACTTCGATATAATCGCCTGCTTGAATGACCGCTTTATCTATACGCTTACCGTTGAGGTAAGTGCCGTTACGTGAGCCAAGGTCACGAATTTTCAATACCCCTTCGTCACGGTTGAGCTGGCAGTGCCTTCTGGAAACCGACATAAGGGGAATACGCAGATCGCAATCATGGCGCCGGCCAATCACCGTGACGCCGCTCGACAGAGAGAAAGCTTTCTGCGAGTTGTTCTTTTTGAGCAGAACCAAATTTACGTCCATCATACCTTCCTCACCGTTAATTTAGGCCTCGCCGTAACTGTTGGGCTCCCATTTTGCGATGGCCCCGCAAAAAGCCGCGAAACAGGAACACCAATGAAGCTCCCCTTATTATACAGGAAAAGGCGGCATATAGCAACAAATAAAATCAGACGAAAATTGACAATTGACAATTGACAATTTATAATGCAATAATCAATAGAATGGATTGGTAATATCGGACGGATTTATGGCAAAAGTAGCACTGCCGGATGGCAGCACATTAGAAACTGCTGACGGCATAACCGCAAAGCAATTGGCAGAGCAAATTGGGCCGGCACTGGCAAAAGCAGCCGTAGCAGCGCGAATAAATGGGCAATTGGTAGATTTATCC
>CAZXYJ010000102.1:0-4764 GCA_964644925.1 uncultured Halobacteria archaeon
ATATAGGATAAACTCACAGTATTTATATCTGTCTAAAAACTAATTTGTTGAGACATTAGCATCTTCTATCGTGTTTTGAGGAAATAGTTTTCTGCGTAAATCTGCGTCCTAAATAGGTAGGTAGATGTTTATACTGTATATACAATCAAATATGTCTGCGTACTCGGCGCTCTCCGCGGTGATAAAGCACTATATTTTAAGACAGTGCCGTCAACTCACCTGGCACACGTTTCCATCTTCGTCAATTTCCTTATTTAATATCCTTTCGCCGGAAATCGGTTTGCCATCATCAGCAAGCATTATAGGCACGACGACAATAACCAGCTTGCTCAAGCCTTTTTTAAATCGTATTGCATTTATCTCCTCTGCACGCAGGAGTGTCTCTTCACAGACAACAATGCAATCAATCGCTGTTTCCGTGGTTGCAATACCGTACGAATCGTGTATCTCGATAATTTCGTATTTTTCATTTTCAAATTTTTCGATAAATGCAATTAATTTCTGCTTTCTATCTTCATATCTCCTCGTCTGCGTGGCACGAAACCGATTTGCAAACTCGTCAGAGGCTAATCCAATGTCCACTGATTTACCGATCATGAATGCCGTTGTTAATAACGCTTTGTGCCCCTTGTGTAACACATTGAAGGTTCCTCCGATTGCTACTTTATTAAACATTTTTGACCATCCTCGACTGGAACCCGTGATACATCGAGAATCCCTCCGCACCCTTCTGCTCTTGCTTAACGTCAAACGAAACCGCTGCTGAATACAATGCGTTTGGCGATTCTCTTCCTATCACTCGCGCAACGCCCTTCTCCAATCGCACATATACCGAGCCGTTCAGGCGTTCCTGCGTCTTATCTATAAAGGCGTTAAGACTATCATAAAGCGGGTCCATGATTAGACCCTGATACACTAACTCACTCCACGCGGAATCAACGAAATCCTTAAACCTCAGCTCGTTTCGCGTTAAGACAAGCTGTTCGAGGTCACGGTGCGCCACTAATAATATAGTAGCTGCGGGATGCTCGTAGTTCTCCCTCGCCTTAAAGCCAAGAACTCTGTCCTCAATTATGTCCGTTCTACCAACGCCGTGCTTGCCTCCTGTTTCGTTCAACTTTTTCAGTAGCGAAACACCCTCCATTTTTGCCCCGTTTAACGAAACAGGAACGCCTTCCTCAAAGCCAATTTTTATTGTCTGTGCATCTTCAGGCACTTTATCCGCCGAAACAGTCCACGTAAATATCTCTTCAGGCGGTGAAAAAGAAGGTTCTTCCAATTCCGCTCCTTCTATGCTTCTGCTCCAGATATTTTCGTCCACACTCCACCGGTGCTCGGGTTTAAGTAAAATGCCGTGCTCCACAGCATATTTCCTCTCCTCCTCCCTCGTCAAACTCAGCTCCCTCATCGGTGCGACCACGTCAAGGTCAGTGGTTCTGAAAACGGCGTCAAACCTGAGCTGGTCGTTACCCTTGCCGGTGCATCCATGTGCGACTGCATCTGCTTTCTCTTCCCTTGCAACTTCCACTATGTGCTTCGCTATCAACGGTCTCGCTATCGCCGTCCCGAGCACGTAACCCTCATAGTTGCCATTCGCTTTTATTAACGGAAAGATATAATCACGTACAAACTCCTCTTTCGCATCTATTTCCCTATATAAGTCGCACAGCTTCGCACCTCTTTCTTTAGCCTCTTTTAGCTCGGTTTCAGGCTGCCCTACGTCCACGGTTACGGCAATCACTTCGTCATAGCCGTAATGCTCCTTGAGCAGTGGGATGCAGACCGAGGTGTCCAGTCCACCTGAATAGGCAAGCACTACTTTTTTCATTTTTGTCGTTCTTTTTCTTTTTTATTAAATCGAAAACTTTTTAATTAAAGTAATAGCTATAACATAACAAGTAACGTAAGTCAAAAAATTTAAGGTAGTGAGTAGTTTAATGACAGATTATATTGTTAAAACTGAAAAAGGAATCATAACAGAGTACGCTGATGATGGGAAGGATAGAGTTATATTGGTGACTTCTGAAGGGATTTTTAGACGATATTACAAAATGCCCCCGGAAATCAAAAAAGTAATTGATGTGTTGGGAAAGCTGAAAAAGAGGTGATTTCTTGGATATGAGAATGAGATACTATGAAGAAGGAAAACTCGTAATAAAATTGAAAGAAGAGCCTGGCGCCTATTATGATGATAAACTGATTGAAGAATTACCTCAGTTTGTTGGACACTCGGTGGAAGCTTATTATTCTGAAAAGGGGGAGCTTGTAGAAGTTCATATAGGGGGCATGTATTCAGATATGCCTTTCAAGCAGGAACCCCTAAATACCCCTCGCAGCTTTGCAGGAGAGATATACGAAGAAAACGATGAAATAATGCTCCCTGACATCTTACCTTGGAGAAAATATGTATTTACTTTTGGTAGGAATGAAAAAACACCCAAAGCGTGTGCGGATCACTATAATGAGCTTTGGAATACCGATGATCGTTTTATGGCAAGCGGTCGCTTGATAATTCAGCGAAGGGATGGAAAGGGGATGGACAGATACGAGATTGAAGATTTAAGGAGGGCTTTTTTTAAAGATGCTGCTACTGAGTGGGGTGGTTCGGGGGTTTTTTACAATTGGAGCATAGAAAGTGTATATAAAGATAAAAAACTGTATTTTTGGACAGTTAAAGAGGAAAACGGTCCCGATTCAATTGGAAAATTTATAGAAAGTATAAAAGAAAAGCTTGAAGTTATAGATTTTGACGCTGAAGAAGCAAAAGAAAGAGAATTAGGGGCAGATATTCTTACTACATATAATAGCGACGTGACAGCGGTGGTATGTATTGCTGACGAGAAAAGTTTTGAAGAAGATATTAGAACGATAAGTAGAGAAGAACTGATTAAAGCTTGCAAAAATACGAGTGAATACAAGAAAAGAAAGATTGTTCATTGGGATGAGCTTTCAGATGATGCAAAAGATTGGGCTAGAAGCCAGAATATCGAAGTTCAGGATTTTATTGAGTTTATAGCAGAGTTTTGCATGAAAAGAGCGGGGATTAATGATGAATTTGCTCTATCAAAAGCGAAAGAGTGGGGAAAAGAGATTTCGGAGATATTTGGATAAATGGCAATCAACTTTCGTGTATCTCACTAAACGTCCAAACCATCCTCATAAAGAATCCAACCTTGTCAGGCATTCATTAATTGCATTCAATCTATTTTCTACGAAGGATGTATTTTCTATAACTTTTATGTCGTTCTCTTCCAATGACTGCCTTGCATGAGGTGGAACATCAACTTTAGAGACCAAAAACATTTCTTTTGGCTGATATATCTCTCTATAGACTTTTACTATCTGTAACTCGTTAACTTTTACCTTATTGTTTCTGACTGTTCCTCCCGCTCTTTGGTAAAATTCTGCCCACCAAGCATCAATACTCGAAGATCTTCTCCTTTCATACCATCCCTGAACTTCCTTACATTCAATAACCATGTCAGGATGGAGTATTCTTCCTACTTCTTTTGGTCTCCATATATCTTCGATATGACAAGTATATACCATTATATCAGGCCTGGGACCACCTGAAAAACCTAACAAACCTTCCACAAAGAAACTATATTTTTTGCCGTTAGCGTCAATGATAAAATTTGGTTTTAGCCCCCTTTCACCTCTCACTCTCCTCTCCAGCTTAATATAGTCTCGGTCTGGAAAGATTATCTCAGGCTCAAGTGGAGAAAAGTTAACAAGAAGGGATAAGACTACAAAGTTTTGGTAAAGAGTCCTCAAATTCGTCTGAATTGACCTTTTAACACTTCGTAGCCCACTTTGCCTAAAGGATTCGAGATTTACTCTTCCCCATGCTAAGTCCAATACTGGAACTAAAAACCCCAGATGCCCAAAATAATCTTCGAGAAAACGGCCAAACATTTTGCTATGAAATATGCCCTCAACACTGTAAACCTCTCTAACTCTTCTGTAAAGTCTTCGATACTGAGAAATTTCTTCTTGGATTTGGCTCACTTCACTTGAAAATTCGCATTCTAAGAAGTTTCTTTCTAATTCTGATTTCCGCCTCTCGAATTCTCTTCCTCTTCCTGTCTCCTGTCCAACTTCAGGATAATTTCTAACGACTTCAGGGTAATTTCTACCAAATTCTATAAGCCTTCCGGCAGATTCTTCCCAGCAGGGTAACAGGGGTGTATTCATTCCCTTCAGTTAGGCGTTTCTATCCCCAGCCTAAGCCCTCTTATATTTCGCCTCTTTCATATCCTCCGCAAAGAACTCCCCCGCTATATGGCACAGCGGTTTCGCTTTCTCCACATCCATCACGCCCGGTTCTTTCCAGAATTCGTCTTTCACTCCCACTGCCAATACGCTACCCGTTATCCAGATATGCCCATCTAACTCGGTATATTTTTCCAGTTTGCATTCTATCCATGCTATCGCTTCTTTTATCCTTGGTGGCTTCACCGCCTTCGCCTTTTCTTCCGTCAGTCCCGCATGTGCTATCTCGTTATCCTCATACGGATAATCCGTTTCCAGCACGTGCATTAACGCACCAAGCTCTTTCCCTGCCACGTTCACCACAAACTCACCATTCACTTGGATGTTCTTCCACGTATCGTGTTCCGAATTGCACGAGAACCCGTACAGAGGTGGTTCGAAACTCATCGGCGAATTAAAGCTGAACGGCGCTGCATTTGCTATCCCTCTTTCCGATATCGTCGTAACGACCACTACGGGTCGCACGAGTACTTTCGGATATGCTTCTTTTTC
>CAZXYJ010000103.1:0-4571 GCA_964644925.1 uncultured Halobacteria archaeon
TTCTTTTTGTCGTTACCTCACAACCATCCGCCGTCACGATTATCGTATGCTCGGCTTGCGAAACTAACCCTTTTCCTTCTTCTCGCAACACGGGATAATCTCTTAATATTCCACCGTTTTTCAACGTTCGTAGTGCTATATCAAGCCTATCGCGTGGCAGCCACCGCTTGGCGAATGGCAACCCCTGGTATTTCTTTATTTCCTTTAGCAGCTTCTTCGCTTCTACCATTCTGACGGGTTTCGCTCTTATCAGACTGTATATCTCCGCATTACCGTGCTCTACTACTTTTCCAGCACCCTGCGCATCCGTTGCAAACGGTTCTATCGCAATGACGTTGTTCTCTCTTAATATTATTCCGTGCTCATACTTCACATTAGGAACCACAGGATGAGCATGGGAATTGTATCGCATGAGCCCGTGTCCCGTCAGATTGACAATAGGTTTATACCCTCGCTCTCTTATGGTATTCTCAATTACTTCTCCTATCTCAATAGTGGTTACGCCATCACGAATTATCTTTATCGCTTCGTTCAATGCCGCTTCAGAAGCTTTTACCAGCCCCTCGTTGTTGCCACTTAGGTCCACGGTCACTGCACTATCGCCAATATAACCGTTTATATGGGTACCGATATCAAGTTTTACAATATCCGCACCAAACACCGTCTCGTCATCTATCGAAGGAGTAGCATGTGCCGCTTCCTCGTTCCTCGATATATTACACGGGAATGCCGGTTCTGCACCCTTTTCCCTTGTCCTGTTCTCAACCAATTCGGCAACCTCTAATAAGGAAACTCCTTCTTTTATCTTCTCTACTGCTTCTTCTCGTACCTCTGCCAGAATTCGCCCTGCCGCTCTATAATCATCTAATATGTGTTCTATTTCTTCTCCCATTTTTATTACTCCTGTTGGTTTTTATTCTTCTTCTACAACCTTATGCTTTTGCCTTAGCTGTTCTAAAACTTGACGCAACTTTTTAATCTTTTCAGAACCCTCAAGCAATTCTTGAGTTAAAGCAATAAGATCATTCGCTCCTATTTCTTCAAATATTTTCAAACTTTCTTTGTATCTCCTCTTTGCTTCTTCATAATCTCCTGAGGCTCTTGCAATATTCCCGAAATCTGTATGGATTAAGCCAATCTCGCGTTTATCGCCTAATTGTTCATAGATTTTCAAACTTTCTTCATAGTATCCCCAAGCATGCTTGTAATCGCCTTGAGACTCAGCAAGAGAACCTTGCTCTTCTAAAACTTCAGCAGTTATGCGGTGGTCTTTTATCTCATTGCTGATAGCATGAGCTTCTTCAATTCTGCGAACCGCTTCATCAATGTTCCCCTGACTTTTAGCTAAATCGCTTAGTTCAATTAGGTTAATGACTATTTCCCTCTTTTCACCGATTCCCTCGCTAATTTTTAGACTTTGTTCTAAAAAAATCCTTGCTTCGGTATATTTTTTCTGCTCTTTAGCCAACCTACCGAGGTCTTCAAAAGCTGAAGCTATTAGTTCCTTATCTTTTAACTCTTTCCCTATTTTAAGTTCTTTCTTAAAAAACTCCTCTGCCTTTTGATAATCCTTAGCAAGTGTTCCTAAAATTCCAAAAGAGTGAGCCATTTCCACTTTATCTCCCTTTTCTTCGGCAAATTCTAAAATTTCCCCCACATATTCTTTTGCAGAAGTATATTCTCCCTGATAGTAAGAAACCAAACCTAAATTTGAAAGAATTGAAACCAAAAATTCTTTATCTCCAAGTTCTTCCGCTATTTTTAATCCTTGAAGAAAATATCGCTTCGCATCTTCATAATTAGCCATAGATGAACAAACTTCTCCTGCTTCTTGAAGCAAATTAAATCGAATTTCTAATACCTCTGACTCTAACTCTTCTTCAAAAGGTTGTTTTTCATAATCCTCCAGAAGCGCTTTAAATTGCTGTAAACGCCTTATCTTCTCTTGATAGGTGAGAACATCGTATTCGCTCTCTCCACCCTTAAGGTGTTCTTTGGTATCTTTTAAAATCCATGCAGGTTCCGGTTCAAGATAATATACCCCACTTCGCCAAGCCCAGAAATCAGGCGCTTCTAATGCAAGAATTCTCAATGCAAATTCCGGCAGCCAAATTACCAATGGGCAGGCTATCGTTTCTCTTAGCTTGTCTCTTTGCCAATTCAAGCAATCAAAAAACAATCTCCTGGTATCAACATCTGCGGCTATGGCTTCTTCAGCACCAAAGATAAAAACTACAGAACGATTTTCAGTCTCAGCTCCTCTAAGACAATAAGAAGGGACATTCTCAGGGATAATAGAAAGCAAATCGAAGTAAGAACTGTTAAGTTCTAAGGAGTGCACTTTTATTTCCTCCTTCTCAAGACTTCCCTTAAGCTCGTCCGCCATTTGTTTTCTGATTAATGGTGGGTTTACCACAGCAAAATAAATAACGAATTCATTACTCCATTCCAAAGCCCGAGTTAGTTCCTCAAATTCGTTCTTTCCCTTAACAGAAAGTTCACTTGCCATGAAAAGCCTCCTTAAATTTCGGAAGTCGTTTCACCAATGGATTTACCAGAGCCCACTTTTCCCCCTCAGAGGTGCGATATTCGAGCACCAATAAGTGATAGGGAAGATGTGCATATTCCATATCGCTGGGAAGTCTCTTTTCCCTCTCCACCTTCACTAACCCTGCTATATCCTTGTCTTTTACAAGATAGTCATACTCAGTGCTGAGAGCAGAGATAGCACGGTTTACCGCCTTTTCATCTATTACCTCTCCTTTTGAATATCGGCATGCGTAACGGGCAAGCCTTAAAAAATCTCTTATATGCCCGCCGCTTTCAACACAGAGTTTCTTTAAAATGTTTTCATCTTTAAAGACTTTTTTTACATCTATTCTCTTTCCCACTACTTCACAAAGCAGGTCTATACCTTGTTGATTTTCCTTAAGTAGCTGATTCTCTTCCAGCGATTTGTTATATACTTCTACCATGGGGATAACTACCGGATCATCAGGAAAAACTTGGGCTATATTCTCTTCGGCTAAAAGAGAAATAGGCACGGTATAAACAATATGACAGCTTAGGGATTTCAAAAACTCACTTTGCTCTATAAATAAAAGGTTATGAGAAGTTAAGCTTCTTTCTCCTTCCCCTTCAACCAGAGGTCGAAGTATCAGTTTTTCTAAGCCGTCTACAAGTATTATCAATCCTTTATACCCTTTTTTTCTCAGTTGCCGTTGCAAATCGTCTATAAACAAGTTCACATCATTCAAAAGTGTAATAGCCCTTCGTTCAAGTTCGTGCCTTATCTCTCTTACTTCCTCTGTCCCACCACGGATATAAGCTTTAAGACCGAGGAGTGCTTTAAGGAAAAAAGGTATTTCCGCACCAATTTTGAATTTAGATTCAAGTTCAGCCTCCATTTCCTTTCGTTCCACCTTCTGCACAATCTCTTTTGCCAGCCAATCTGCAATAGAGTCAAGGAATCTCTCTTCGATTTTAATATCTGGGTCAATTTTCGGTATTTGCTCGGCAAGTTGTCGCACATGGGTAAGGATCACATCAACCCATTCAGCATCCATTAGGTTAAGTTCAAGTTCGGCATTCCAGTAAAGAACAAAGTATCCCGCTTCTTCGAGCCTGCTCCTAAGTCTGTAAAGCTCTGTCGTCTTTCCACAACCTCTGTGTCCCGTAAGAAGTAACTTCATATACCCTTCCCGAGTCCAGATTATTTGTTTCGCCAAGTCATCTACAATATTCTCTCCACCGCGGCAAGAACTTAAATCTACATATCTTGAGTCCCCACTGGGTAGTGCTTCGTCAGGAGCCGCAGCGGCAAAAGCTTCGGGAATAGAAACTGCGAGTTTTAAATTGTTCTTGTTCATTTTTTCTTTCTTATTGATCATAATAGTAATTAAAGTTTACTTGCATATACCAACTCATTCTCAACCCACTTCTATTTTCCTCCTTACTTCCTCCTTCAGGTCAACGTCTTTAAATATCGAAATCCGCTCCAGATACCACGAGCAAGGTACTTTCCTCGCTTTTAATTCCGATTCTGCAAGATTCACCCTCAGTACCGTAAACTCAGAAGCCTCTTCTTCTTCTCCTACCCCTTTTTCCCTTCTTACCCACATATCAACGCTTTCGTACCGTTTAGATGCGATAAGCAGCATAAAATAATGCTTGTAGTTATGAAGTTCCCATTCCTCTACTTTTATGTCCATTCGTGGGAATTCCGCAGGATGCGTCAACCGAAGTTCCTCCGGATATACCACGGGCTCATAATTTATCCTCGTCCTGAGAAACCCACCCGTGTCCCTCGCCACCACCTCGTATTTTTTCGTGATGCCTTCGTGCACGATAAGAGCGGAATAAAAAGGTTTATTGTCTGCCGAACCTCTGAAATTCGATACCACCTCAAAAGGTATCGTTTCTCTTGTTATGAGCCCTGTACCAGTAAACATTTTATGAAGTGTATCAGGGCTTTCTCCAACGCTTATCTCTATCTCCACCGCTATTGTATATAGAGGACGAAGAGAAGAGCCGTAGTTTTTCAACTCTTTTAGTCTTATGCTCTTTTGTTT
>CAZXYJ010000104.1:0-1471 GCA_964644925.1 uncultured Halobacteria archaeon
ATCATCTTGATTTTTTCCGAAAATTTCATCGCACTCCAGAACCGCTGCATCGTTACTTGAATAGGCCTATCAATCAATGCGATTTCGCAACCTCTCTCCTCGGCTTTCTTTATCGCCGCCATCATGTCTGCACCGGGCTCAATGCCTAATTCCGCACCCATTTTACGCTGCACGTATGCAAGCAGCCAATGCGTGAGCAATAAAAATGGGCTGCCACCGCTTATCACGTCTTTTATCGAAAAATCCGCCACGTCCCCTTTCAATGCCCTGAATCTACCTTCGCATAACTCAACAGCAACCACGTCGGGCTCTTCTCGGTCTATTACTTCCTCCACCTCTTTTACGCTCTTTTCTAATATGTGCCCCGTGCCCACCAGGATTATATTATTTTGCATTTTTCAATTTTATTTTTTAGTTTGCCTTGTACCTTAATAAAGCGGCGACACCACCGAACGCACGCATCAGCTGCGCACCTTCCTCAAATTCCGTTGATATGACTTCTACATCTGCTCCTGTCTCCTCTGCCTTTTCCACTAAATCGTGCATGAACTCGGTATCAAGCTCTTCGGAAAACAAAAGCGTGCCCACGGCACCAATTTCCAATTTCCTCCTCACTTCTTTCTCCCCGTATGCTACCATGTACTCATCATGTACTAATAGCTTCATGAACCGCTCCATGAGCTTCTTCTCACTCATCAAATCCAATCCCGCGAGGGCGTCTTCCGCCTTATCAATGAGCTCATAAAGACCTGATTCATCCGTATAGGCTACATCAAAAGCGCCAAGAATTTTGTTCTGCAGTTCGTAATGCAAGTAAGACCCTTTTATAAAATCGTCCTTCGTTGGACTTGGCCCGCCTATCAAGATGCTTTGTATATCCTCCTGAAGTAATATTCTTGTTGCATGCTCGCCTATTCGCTTATAAAAATCATCTATTGCTATCTCTCGCAACCGCTGGAATCTCAGCGCCGACTGCCCCCCTTTTCTTATCTTTCCGGGAACCGCAGAAGTCAAGTGCTTCCGTGCCTCTACTACCTTTCCCGTTAAGGTGCCTATCGTCGCTTCTCTTCTATCAAGCACGATTAAACCGTATTTTTCCTTCTCCTCCACCATCTCTTCCAGCGGTTCGAGGAAGAAAGAGGAATCACAATGGTAGATATAAGACTGTAGTTTTTCCGGCGGTTCCACGATGAGGGTTTCTATATCGGTCTTGTTTCCTCCCTTCTCCACGGCACCACAGAATATAACCACGCCGTTTTCACCTATGTGCACGTACTTCAGCTTGGATAAAATAGAATCCAGCGAACTCTGAACATTCGTACGGGTAGATTTGCTTTTTATGTTCATCGCTTGCCCGTATTCATCACGTAGATGAGAAGTAACGTCAGATACTTGTTTATCTCTCGGAATGTAAACTGACACGAGCTCTGTCCCTCTACCCGCCTTTTTCCTCAGTTCTTCTAATACCTTC
>CAZXYJ010000104.1:1571-4509 GCA_964644925.1 uncultured Halobacteria archaeon
ATGCGGCAACCGGGGCTCGAACCCGGGTTACAGGCTATTTCCCATCCTTGGAGGTGTCAGGTTTGAGGGTTGATGGTTGAAGTGTGTAACTTATGGGCTACTCACGCCTCACAACTAACACCTGAACACCTGGCACCTCTCTCTCATGTTGGGAAGCCCGTGTCCTACCGCTAGACTATTGCCGCTTTATATTTCGACGTGAACTCCTCAAATTCTGATGCAAGTGAAGCAGCAGCCGACTTCACCGCCTCTATCGGGTCTCCCTCCCGCATCTTCACGTACAAAACAGGATTGCTCATCAGTGCATACTTGATGCTATAGGTTGCGATGTCAACCTTTTCATTCTCCAGCAGTTTTGATGCAAGCGGAGCTAAAAGCGTGTGGTCTTCACCTTCTATCTCTATCTTTACCTCTTTTTTCTTCTTCTCAAGTATCTTTAAGCGCCTATTTTCCTCTTCTTTATCCATCCCCTAACATCACCTAAACCACGCCCTTACCATAATCTTCTGATATTTTTCTCGGTTCCTCCCTTTTGCATTTCTCGCATGTCAGTACATCCCCTTTCCTCTTCAGGCGACCTTTGCATTTTGTACATATCGCTTTAAGAACGCCTAAATCCCGTTCCTCTGTGCTAAGCCGTAATGCCTTTGCGTCCAACACTTTTGCCTTTACCACGTCAAGATAACCGAACTCCTGCTGCAAATCGTTTACAAACCCTTTTCGCACATTTGATATGCGGATAACTGCTTGAGTAGATGCAGCAATTTCCCGTTTCTCCTTCCCTTCCACACACGCTATACTCACGAGGGCAACATTATCTCTTAAATCCTCTATTCTGCCTATAACCACATCCCCCTCTTTGAGCACTGGCGGTGTCTCTACCGCGGGCAGAACCTCTACAGCTCTCTTATCAGTTATGTTAATTGTACCTATCTGCGAGGCGTATAAATTCCCCTCTTCACCGTATACGCCTTTTCCCAACGTAAATTCCTCTGAAGTACCCAGGAAATCCCCAGGAACTACAACTCCGCTACCTTTTTCCATTTGTTTTTACGCTCCTTTCTCTTCTTTTCTCTTCCCTTCTAAATTATTATTAATTTGGTTCTTCTTATTTATTAGGTACATACGTGATTATAAATTATAATATGCGTGTGATTGGAATAGATCCGGGAACTGCTCGCACAGGATGGGGCGTCATTGAGTTCAATCACGGAACATTAAAACCAATTGATTTTGGTTATATAAAGACAACACCCGAGCAGTCAGACGAGGATAGATTAAGAAAGGTATATGAAGACTTACTCGCGGTGATAAAAGACATGATGCCTGATGTGATGGCGATCGAGAAGCTATTTTTCAATATTAACGTGAAAACTGCGTTAAGCGTTGGTCAAGCACGAGGGGTATGTCTCTTAGCCGCTTCTGTCTCTGGACTTCCTGCATACGAATACAATACCTCTGAGGTGAAAAACGTCATAACTGGATATGGCAGAGCGACAAAGAGCGAAGTAGCGAGTAAAGTAACGGGGCTGCTTCGCCTGGCGGAGACACCAAAACCTGACGATGTTACCGATGCCCTTGCTATCGCAGCCACGCATATTTTTCAAACAGGCACTTCTAAAAAGAGCTTTTTAAATGTGAATGTTCAGCAACAGTGAGAACGAGATAAACCAGCAGAAAACGGTTATAAACGAGATATAAATCCAATCCTTTACCCCTTCTAAACTCGTATGTAAGAACGGATAGACAAATTTCTGCACCAGGACCATCAGAATCGCGATAAGCAGACCATCTGAAGATTTAGGATCATTTAACACGAAGAAGGATATAACACCCGCGAGAGCGCCAAACAGGAGAGGCGTTAGCGTCTTTATCAACCCTTCCTTGTATTCCGCCTTCTCCTTCTCCTCCTTCTTCCTATCCCGCGCTCTTTTATCGGTCTCCATTGACTCACACTATCAATTTAAGTTACTCATATTAATTATTATTTCTGTTCTCAGTTTTCAGGTTGATGAGCACGAAAACGCTTTATGCATTGCGAATACGCCACCTTAACAAAACACCTTCGTCCATTGGCTCCGCACTTAAAAGCTCCAGCTTTATCATTTCTCCCTCTACGGCAAAGCCTGTACCATCCACAAGTGTAGGTGCGTTTTCACCGCCGATTATCAGGTTGCCCACATACGTATATATCTCATCAACGAGCCCCTGCGAAATTAAAGACCAGTTAAGCGTTGCACCGCCCTCTACCATCAATCTACTCACGCCTCGCTGCCACACCAAAAAAAGGAGTTTCTTTAAATCCACTTCCTCCTTACCACAAATTAGAACCTCCGCTTTCTTTCCTAATCCTTCCATATCTTCCACAATCGCCCGTTCGGAAACCGCAATTAGTCGTTTTCCTTCGCCTTTGTTTAATATCTCTGCATCAATCGGTGTTTTCGCCTTACTGTCCACCACTATTCGCAGCGGATTCGCATCTTTCCCCGCTTTTCGCCTTTCTTCCCTCCTCTTTTCGGATTTCACAGTTAAAGAAGGGTTATCAGCGGAAACAGTGCCTATGCCAATCACGATTGCATCGCTTCCCGCCTTCAGTGAATCAACCCGCTCAAAATCATCCTTGCCGCTTATTGTCGTCTGCCTCCTTTCTACCGTAGATATTTTCCCATCCGCGCTCATTGCGGCGTTTATAAATACAAAGGGTCTGTCCATTGTTTTTTTCCCCGCCTTGATAAGACTTTATAGTCATTCCGATAATAAATTGCAAAACCACGAGATTTCACAAGATTAACACAAGACCAGAGATTAGAGAGAAAAAACGATTTAGACTTCTTGATCTTTGCTTTTTCTCGTGAAATAAACCCTTTCAGGGTTTTCGGGGACGTGGGCAGAGCCCACGATGCGTAATCTTGTGGTTACTTTTTGGAATGTCTATAGA
>CAZXYJ010000105.1:0-4389 GCA_964644925.1 uncultured Halobacteria archaeon
TTCCCCTTTCTTCTCTTTCTCCCGCTCTTCTTCTATCCACTCTAATTTACCCAAACCCGGCTGCCGCATTGTTAATCCTATCTTGCTATCCCCCGGGTCCATTTCGTTTAGCGAAATAGCAACTATTCTTGCCCTTAACTTATCCCCCTCTCCCAATGTCTTGCCCGTATCCTTGGTAACGAGCTTTTCGCCCTTCTCATCATGCGAAATATATTCGTCGGTAATCTGGCTGATGTGCAGCAATCCATCTAACGGACCTATCGCCACAAAAGCGCCAAATGCTACTATCTCCACTACTTCTCCTTCTACTATCTCTTGCATCTTAGGCTTGAAAACGAGCATATCAAATACCGTTTCGTAATAAACGCCCCCGTCTCCTATTATTATCCTTCCTTCTTTCATATCTACAACGTCCAGTATTGCAATGACCATCCCTATCTTCTTATCCATCCGACCTTCCAGGTTATCTTGTAACATCTCTTTTACCGTAGGTCGCAATTCATCACCCAATCGCCCTGGTGGCACTCTTACTACATCAACCGCTCTTATCTTTGTATACATTCCTGTTTACCCTTTCATCTCATTTTTTATTATATATGAAGTTACAAATAACGTCCTTCTATTTAAGACACGGATTTACACGGATTAAATTTTCTTTTCTTTGTTGGGCTGGCGGGCGGGTCTATTTTTTAACGGCATTGCTCGTTTCATCTGTGTTAATCTGCGTTAATCTGTGTCTATAATTTGTTTTTTATCCCTTTCTCCACCTCTGCTACATGTAACCGCGTTGATATTACTGCATCAGGATTCAACGACATTGAATCTATTCCGCATTCCACTAAGAACTCCGCAAATTCCGGGAAATCGCTCGGCGCCTGCCCACAAATCCCTACCTTTCTCCTCGGCTCGTGTGCATGCGCAACTTCTATTACCTGCTTCACCAGCCTCTTCACTGCTTCGTTCCGCTCGTCAAATAAGCGTGCCACGAGGTCTGAATCCCTATCCAAACCCAGTGTCAGTTGTGTCAGGTCGTTCGACCCTATGCTGAATCCGTCAAACACGTCCGCAAATTCATCTGCCAAAATGACGTTCGAGGGGATTTCACACATCACGTACACTTCTAATCCATTCTCTCCCTGCTTCAATCCGAATTCGTTCATTGTCTTTATTACTTCTCTCCCCTCCTCTGGCGTTCTGCAGAACGGAACCATCACCTTAACATTGGTCAGCCCCATCTCTTCCCTCACTTTCTTTATCGCCCGGCATTCTAACCCAAATGCCTGCTTGAATTTAGCGTCATAATAACGCGAAGCTCCTCTCCAACCTATCATTGGATTGCTTTCCTCGGGCTCGTAAAGATACCCGCCGATTAAATTTGCATACTCGTTTGTCTTAAAGTCCGATAATCGCACTAACACCTCATTGGGATAAAATCCTGCCGCTATCTTTCCTATTCCCCGCGCTAAGTTATCCACAAAAAATTCTACTTTGTCCTCGTACGATGCGCTTCTCTCGTCTATCTCTTTAACTACTCTCGCTATCTTCCTGTCTTCCTCCTCTGTCGCCCTTTTCTTTAATTCATCGTATTCTATCAGCGCCTGAGGGTGTATGCCAATATAAGAATTAATTATGAATTCCTCTCGCGCTAAACCCACGCCATCATTAGGAATTTGACCATGAACAAATGCATTCTCGGGAACCCCCGCGTTCATCATTATCCGGGTGCGAGGTCGTGGAAGGCTGTCCAGTGTCAGTTTTTCTATCCTGTATTTCAACTTCCCTTCGTATATTCTTCCCATGCCTTCTGAACAATCTACCGTAACGTCTTTTACTCCTTTTAACGCCCTTGTCCCCTTAACCGTACCAACGACACAGGGTATTCCAAGTTCGCGAGAAATTATAGCGGCATGGCATGTTCTTCCACCTCTATTGGTAATTATCGCACCTGCCACTTTCATTATCGGTTCCCAATCCGGGTCCGTCATGTTAGTTACCAGAACCTGCCCGGGCTTGAACTCATGGATATCGCGGGTGTTTTCTATTGCAATTACCTCGCCATACCCGATTTTGCTGCCTACTGCCTCTCCTTCAACCAGCAGCCGCCCTTGCGCCTTTAACAACTCCCTGTCCTCCTCAAGCACGTATGTCTCAGTCACCGCAACGTCTTTTTGCGAATGCACCGTTTCCGGTCTCGCTTGAACCACGAAAAGCTCATTGGTTCTTCCATCTTTTGCCCATTCGATGTCCACCGGCGTACCATAGTGGTCTTCTATAATACAAGCCCACCTTGCGAATGTAAGCACCTCATCGTCAGTCAGCACAAACTCCCTTTGCTGTGCTTTTTCAACTTTTTCCTGTTTGGTTCCCGTTCCTTTTTCTTTATACACCAGTTTCTTTCTCTTTGTCCCCAGTTTCTTCTCCACAATCGGTCTAAATCCTTCCTTCAAGGTCGGCTTAAAAACATAAAACTGGTCGGGATTTACAGTCCCTTGCACGACATTCTCCCCTAAACCGTATGCCCCCGTTATGTAAACCGCATCTCGGAAACCCGATTCTGTATCTATCGAAAACGTAACTCCGGAGCACGCTAAATCCGAGCGAACCATCTTCTGCACGCCAACTGAGAGATAGACGCTGAGATGGTCAAATCCTTTATCCACACGATAGGATATCGCCCTATTGGTGAATAAAGAAGCGAAGCACTCCATCACCTTTTCTACCAGTTCTTCTTCTCCTCTTACGTTCAGATATGTCTCCTGCTGCCCCGCGAATGATGCCGTAGGCAGGTCTTCTGCCGTCGCACTGCTTCTCACCGCCACGTCCGCCCCTGCACCATATCGCTCTTCCATCTTGCGATAAGCAGTTCTTATGTCCTCCTCCAGCTCTTTCGGACAGCCGGCATTCTTTATCAATCCCCTTATCTGGCTGCCTCGCCTGGATAAATTCTCCATATCATGCGTATCTAAATCCACCAGCGTATCTCTGATTTTTTCCTGTATGCCCGTTTCTTGTAGCAGATACCTGTATGCCTCAGCAGTGATGGCAAAACCAGAAGGAACAGCCACCCCTTTTTCACTCAAATTTTGGATCATCTCCCCAAGAGACGCATTTTTACCGCCTACCAGAGCTACGTCTCCTGTTCCTACCTCCTCAAACCATTTTATGAATTTCATGATTTGTCCCTCGTTATGCCTATTCTCTAATTAGTATATACACCGATTCTTTTTTTCGTATATAAATAAATAATAATATTTTATACACTTTCCTATGATTCGCTTAGGTAGAGATAAAAAAGCCGCCCTGGTGTCAATAGTAGTAACGGCATTTCTGGCGGTCATAAAATATTCCGTTGGCATCCTTTCCGGAAGCATTGCATTAGTTGCAGATGCCGTTCACTCGCTTACTGACGTTATAAGTTCCATTGGGGTCTTCTTCGGTCTTAAAATTTCGAGTCGTAAGCCCACCGAAGCTTTTCCATACGGATTTTACAAGGCAGAGAACATAGTAAGTCTGTTGCTTGCTCTTGCGATTTTTTATGCGGGATACGAGATTATTCTCTCGTCGGTCGAAAAGTTTGAAGAGGTTGTCTTAACGGACGTTCCGATTGCGATCTCCGCTGCACTGGCATCGTTGGTATTCACCCTGCTTTTAAGCAGTTATCAACTCAAGGTTGGAAGAGAGACAAAATCACCCAGCTTAGTCGCCGATGGAAAGCATACAAGAACAGACGTTTATGCATCTTCCGTTGTATTAGCTGGAATACTGGGGAACTACCTTGGGTTCTATTCCCTTGACCCGATAGCAGGTATTCTGGTCGCAGTATTCATCTTCAAATCAGGCTACGAGATATTAAAAGATTCAATAAAGGTCCTGCTGGACGCATCCATAGATTATGAGAGTCTGCACAGGATACGAGAAGTTGCATCTGAATCACACGGCGTTAGAAAAATACGTTCCCTGAAGGCGAGAGGCTCAGGTAAATTCGTATTTGTAGAGCTGGAGATAGAAACAAACCTGAGAGACCTTGAAAGGGCGCATCATCTGAGCGATAAAATCGAAGAGAAGATAAAATCCGAGATGAAAAATGTGGATAGAGTTATAGTGCATGTAGAGCCGGAGGAGAAGGAATTTATACGCTATGCTGTCCCCTGCATGGAAAATAACGCTTTGCCGTCCAGAGTGTCCGGGCATTTCGGTGGAGCAGAATATTTCTGTATATTTGATATGAGAACAGCGGATAACGACCTGACGGATATGCGATTCATAAAAAATCCGTTTATCGCTTTAGAGAAAAGGAAAGGGCTTAGGGTCGCTGAGCTTCTGGTTACCAACGAGATAGATAAACTGGTTACAAAAGAGAGCATTGCAAAAAAGAGTGCGTTCTATGTC
>CAZXYJ010000106.1:0-4356 GCA_964644925.1 uncultured Halobacteria archaeon
TTGAAGCCCGTATCCGACCTTGGCGGTAACATTCTCAGCGTGCTGCATCAACGGGACAAGAAGACACCTTCAGGCCGAATACCTGTTCAACTGACATTAGAAATAGAAGAACAGGGATTGGACAGGTTGGTGGAACGATTAAAAGAAAGGGACGTGAACGTGGTCAGGATAGGTAAAGAGCGGCTGAAGGAATCAATGATGGTTTTGCTAATCGGGCATATAGTGCACACGGATTTAGGAGAGACGATAGATAGCATAGACAGCACGGGATTTGCGGAAGTGGTGGAGCTTTCTCTTTCTATGCCCGGCGTGGATAAGAAGTCTTCTGCTTCGGTTACGCTCAGCGCAATAGGTAAAGAGGAGCTAAAAGAAGCGTTGAACATTTTAGAACGTACGGTGAACAAAAAGGGGATTATGATTATCCCGTCTATTTGATCGGGCGTGAACAAAGAAGAGGATGTAAAGATAAAATAGGGAAAATAAATTATAGACACAGATTAACGCAGATAATAAAAATTAACAATATTAAATTTAAATAAATCCGCGTAAATCAGTGTAAATCTGTGTCTTAAATAGAAGGTAGTTACTCCTTATATACAAGAACAATTAAGGCGAGGATGAGGTAAAGATGAAAACAAAATTACCAAAATTAGTACGGATTTCAATAATCGGGCTTGGTAACGTAGGCAGAGGTGTAGCAGAGGTGATAAGGCGCAAACAGGAAGAGATAACGAGAAGGTATGGCATAAATCTAAAAATCGTCGGCGTAGCGGACTTGCCGGGTGCCGTGGTGGACGAGAACGGCCTGAGTGAAGATACGATAAGAAAATTCAAGTCAAGAGAAACGGCGGAAGATATGACAACGATGGACATGATAAAAGATGTGGAGCATGAGATAGTAGTAGAAACGACGCCAACCAATGTCGAGAACGGCGAGCCGGGATTGACGCATATAATTACCGCATTGGAATCCGATAGGCACGTGGTAACCTCGAATAAAGGCCCTCTGGCATTACAGTACGGGAAGTTGATGGACCTCGCAGCGAGCAGAGGGAAAGAGCTAAAATTTGAAGCTTCCGTAGGCGGTGCTATGCCGATAATTTCGCTGGTGCATGATAATCTCGCAGGAAATGGGATAATATCCATAAAGGGCGTTTTGAACGGCACCTGCAACTATATTCTAACACGGATGCGTGAGGAGAAACTACCCTACGAACACGTGTTAAAGGAAGCGCAGGAACGTGGAATAGCCGAGACAGACCCTTCTAACGATGTTGCCGGGAGAGACACCGCAGTGAAGCTCGTGATTTTAGCTAACTCTATTTTCGACAGAAACGTGAGTTACAAGGATGTAGAAGTAGCGGGCATTACCGAGATAACATCAGAGGCGTTGAAATTGGCTGACGATGCGGGATATGTAATAAAGTTAATAGGAGAAGTAGATGGCGGCGGCAGCGGAGAAAGCCTTAAAGTTGCACCCAGGTTAGTCCCAAAGGATGACCCACTGAACGTTGAAGGCACGTTGAACGTAGCAACCATAAAGACGGATTTGGCAGGTGACATCACGGTCATTGGAAAAGGTGCGGGACCTATCGAAGCGGCAAGTGCTGTTTTGTCCGATATAATCGGGATTTACTCATTTTGACATTGTCACATACATTTCAAAATTTACCGCAGAGAACGCCGAGTGCGTTCGCAGCGAAAATATCATTCGCAGATTTTAGATAAATAACCATAACCAACACCGGTATATTTATCAAGTGAATTTATCTAATTTATATATCAACAGAAAATATAAATTTATTGGGATATAGGTGAAAGAAAAATATGAGCGAAACAAAGCCGCGTATAAGAATACTGGAAGACGCAGGGTATAGAGTGATTATGAAGAATGAGGATGGAACTCCGAGGCAAGTATTGAGGGGTTTTGTAAAAGAGGGAGATTATGGGAAGTTTATCTCTGTGGAAACGCACTGGGTGCAAAAAATGGAGGGTGAAAAGATAGTAGACAGCCAGTGGGCGAGAAAGACGTACACGTTCCCTCACGATAAGGAGAGGGCATTGGAGAAGTGGAATTTTGTAAAGGAACTGATAGAGGAAGCTTTAGGCGCTGGTAGTGACCTGGAGAAAGAAGTAGAAGAGGAATTCGGCGAGGAACTCGAAGGGCTTGAGGAAGAGTAATAGTAGTTGTAGTTTCCCCACAATCACTCACTCCCGGGAATAGACAAATAGCAAAGCAGCAGCAGGTATAATTTTGACTTTTGCACTTGCTATTTTATCCTTTTTTTACAAAAAGAAAATCTGTGCTAAAAGGAAAGTTTTCTCGTGAAATAAACCCTTTCAGGGTTTTCGGGGACGTGGGCAGAGCCCACGATGTGCAATCTTGTGGTTATAATTTTCGGAATGACTATAGTTTCGCATTTCTATATTTAAAAAAGCTCTTTGCGAACTCTTCCGCTCTATCCGTAAGCGTCACATGGTAATCCGCAGGAAAACAGTTTTTGTACGGGAACTGAGCAAACCGGTAATCCATTAGAATGATGATGCACCGGTCATGCTCGCTTCTTATACCCCTGCCTGCCGCTTGCAAGACCTTTGTTATCGCGGGATAAAGATAACCATAAAGCTTTCCCTTCTCCGCTCCAAATTCACCCATGTAATATCCTATCACCGTTTTTACCTCCAGTGTAGGCGGACTTAACGGCAGTCCAACCACGATAATCGCCTTTAGCATATTGGATTCGAAATCCATGCCTTCGGAAAACGAACCGCCCTGCACGGCAAGCAATATTCCCCCGCTGTCCTCTCTCAGCAGTTCATACAACCTGTTCTTCTCTTCCTTTCTCATCTCTCTTCGCTCTACTATCGCCTTTCTCCTTACTTCTTCCGGTAAATATACTGCAATGTCCCTTTGAAGTGCATACGAAGGAAAGAAGACCGCCATGCCTCCCTGAACGTATTCCGCTACTTCTGCTATCTTTCCCGCTATCTTACTGTACATCTCCTCGCCCCTTTTCGTATATTTAGTTGTGAGCCCTCTTGTAACGACAATCAACCGGTTTTCCTCTGGAAAAGGCGAGTTATACTCACGCAGAACTATTTCTTTACCCTTGATTCTATCCGAAGAAGCGCCTAAAATCTCTGCGTACATCTCGGCGGGGCATAGCGTGCCGCTCATCATTATGGTTGAATGCGCCCCTGTGAATACTGGTTCGCTTACTATGGAAGGGTCAAGCAACTTGAAGTGCAGGGACGGATTTTCATTGTGCTGCGAAGCCGAGAATATCCTCAAGCATTTCTCGCTTGTTCTCCACCCATCGAGGAAATCGGCGATATTGAGAACATTTCTCTGCAGCGTCTCATCTCTATATTTTGTGTTTTCCGCGTTTCCGGGAGTTTCAGAGCGTTCTGCAATGTTTCGAAGCGTGTTTACAAAGTCATCGTAACTTATTGCTTCTATTCTCCGCCGCAAGACCTTCTCCATCTCGTCCACCAGAAAATCCCGGTCCACGTTCATTTCTTCCTTTTTGCTTTTTCGCGCTACCATAGTCAATTTCGCGAAGATCCTTTCCAATTCCATAAGGTTGCCGTATATCTCGCGATTGGCGTGGCGGAGACCACGTGCAGCTTCGGTTATGGTGCTCATACGCAATTCACTGCTGAGATTGTTCCTTATACGGTCCGGGAGGTTATGCGCTTCGTCAACGATTACAATGACGTCCTCCAACCCCTTCCCTATTTTCTCTAATACCGTTTCTGCAATATCCGATGAAAAAAGGTAATTATAGTCGCAAACGAGCACGTCAGCAGATTCGCCCACTTCCAACGCCGCCTTGTAGGGGCATACGCCTCTGAAACTGCACCATTCATACAGTTCCTCCACATGCATTATCTTATCTCTTATACGCTGCTGCGCTTCTTCATCGCGATTAACGAAATAACGGCATCTTCGGTTCTTCTGCTCGGACCTGCAAAATTCACTGAATAGCGAGTAGAACTCACGGTATACGGACCCCGCTTTTGCTCGTGGGCACATAGATTGCTTAGAAATAATATCAACAACCACGAAATTGAGTTTCGCATGCTCTTTTATCAGTCTGAGGGTATCAATCGCGATTTTATGCTGACTGCGCTTGGAAGTGAGGAAAAAGACGGTTTTATCGTTTTGAACGGCGTATTGCAACGCAGGAACGAGAACGGCAACGGTTTTTCCTATCCCGGTAGGTGCATGAGCCGCGAGGATGTTCCCACCCTCGACAGCCTGCTTTACATCTTCCATGAACTCTCTTTGCCCTTCTCTTATTGACGGGAAAGGAAAAAAGGAAGGTTTATCTTCTTCCATTGCATTAACTAATT
>CAZXYJ010000107.1:0-4353 GCA_964644925.1 uncultured Halobacteria archaeon
TCAAAACAAATATTTTCGTACATGCAGTGGTTCTCTGGTCACGATATTTCTAAGACTCACAATGCCCACGAGTTCACCATTCTCAATCACAGGCAGTCTTCGTATCCCCTTTTCTATCAGGACTTTGCCTGCACGGCCAAGAGATGCATCGGATTCAATGGTCATCAGAGGTGAGGACATTATCTCTTTCGCTTTTACCTCACCCGGGTCTCTACCTTTCATTATCACTTTTGTCACTATGTCACGGTCGGTAACGATTCCCACGGGGTTATCTCCTTTTGTTATAACCAGATTCCCTATTCCCGACATTTTCATCTCCTTCACTATTTTAGCGACTGATGCGTCTTCATCTTCGGTGATAGCTGGATAGGTCATTATATCCCTAACTTCTAATAATTCCGCCTCCATCTTTTTCGTTCTCCTTTCTTTTTAGTTTTAGTACGTACTCAAAACAGATATTTTCTCACATGCTCGGGCTCACTTGTTAATATATTTCTAATACTTATAATGCCTACAAGCTCACCATGTTCAATCACAGGCAGCCTCCTTATGCCCTTCCTTGCCATAATCCCGCTTGCATCTTCCACCGATGCGTCCGCGTCCACGGTGATTACCGGTGAAGACATAATCTCCTTCGCTTTCATCTCGTCCGGATTTATATCCTTCAATATGACTTTTGCCGCTATGTCTTGGTCAACGGCCATCCCTGCAGGTTTACCTGCTTTTGTTATCACTACACTTCCTATTCGCGACAGTTCCATGTGCTTTATTATTTTAGCGACCGGAACATCTTCGTCTTCGGCGATGGCGGGAAAGCTCATTATCTCCTTGACTTTCATCTTCCCTTTTCTCCTTCTCCTCCTCTTTTCTCTTCTATTTTGCTTTATGTTGTATGCATATTTATGTGGTGGGTTAATATAAATTATCCGCTCTGTTGTTCTATATCAGTTCTAAGAGAAAAATAGAAAGGTGATGGACTATGAAACTTACAATGATAATCCCATCGTACTGGGCGATGGAGAGAGAGGTTAGTTGGAAGGAAGGTGACACTATCTATGACCACCCTACTCCTTTGGATAGCGAAGGCACGCTGCTTAGAGCTGTACAGAGTATAAAAAAGCTGGAGGATAAAGATTTTCAATTGGTAATACTTGCAGTCGCCACGGCGGAAGATATTGAAAACCAAGTTGAAAAGAAGATTGCCAACATCATCGAGTCATCCAATCCGGGAGTGGAAGTATTGTTATTCGGGCACACCCATCTAAAGCAGATACATGAACTGTTGTTTAGCGAGGGCAAGAAGGAGTATAATGACCTTCTGCAATTACGAGGATATGCCAACATCCGGAATCTGTGCCTGTTCATTCCTCATATCTTGGATTCAGAAGTGGCGGTGCTTATTGACGATGACGAGGTATTTGAAGACCCGAAATTTATGTCGAAAGCAAAAGAATTTGTCGGCAGAAGTATCGGAGGAAGAACCGCCAACGCAGTAGCGGGATATTACCTTCAACCAGAAGGGGACTACCACGTTAAAAAACCGTTTCGCCCCTGGATGGAGTATTGGGACCAATATGACAGGATGAACGAAGCGTTTGACAAAATTATTGGAACTGAACCGAGGTTGAAAGAGACGCCTTTTGTATTTGGTGGGAACATGGTTATCCATCGAAATCTTTTTACCGTTGTGCCTTTTGACCCGGATGTCACGAGAGGAGAGGATATAGACTTCTTGATAAATGCGAAGATGTTTGGTTTTAGCTTTTTCCTTGACAATCAACTCTCTATTAAGCACCTTCCCCCGCAAAAGGCGCATCCTACATGGATGCAACTGCGAGAAGACATCTATCGTTTTATTTACGTGCGGGCAAAGATAGAAAGTCAAAAAGAAGTAAAGGGGATGACGAAAGTTTATCCAGAGGATTTCGACCCCTATCCAGGGTGTTTTTTGAAAAGGGACCTTGAAGAGAAGATTGAGAAGGCATGCAAACTGTTATCTGAAGTCTATCTTGCTCAGGGCGACAGACAAGGTAGTGAAGAGGCATTAAATAATATCATAATTGCCAAAACGGATGCAGTGCCGAAATACGACCCTTTTCAAAGCCTACGCGAGCTGCAAAAACGCTGGCAGGGATTGATGCTGTTTACAAGCCGGGAAGAAATTCGTTCACGGATAACGGATATTATACCATTCTGTAAAGAGGCGCAATAAAAATAAAAATGAAGAACAACATGAATCTGCTGTTTCTGCCAGAAAGCAACTGAATAAAATGGCTATTGCATCCAAAAGAGGCGAGTAAATCGATAGGTGCGGAGGGTTAAAAGTTTAAATGACACGGGGTTTTTAGATATACCAGAGGAAGAAAAAGAGGAAAAATGAAAATTGCATACGTATCGACCTATCTCCCCCAGGAGTGTGGAATAGCCACTTATACGGATTATGTCATTCACGGGCTCCAGAAGGTGAATCCCGGATTGGGAATTAAGGTGGTTGCCGAGAAGGATGCATCACAGGTTAACCAGAAGAGATTTGAGGTAGTCCCATGCTGGGATAGGAATGAGAATTATGTAGAACCAATCATCAGCAATGTAAAGGACGCAGATATAGTCCATATTCAACATGAATACGGCATTTACGGGTTTGATGACAGATTACCCACGCTGCTCGACCGATTGAGGGCATCTGCAAAAAGGACAATAATAACTATCCATTGCATAAGACCAGGCCAATTCTGTGAAAGAGGAGTGATGGACGAGAATTTCGCCGGTAGAATTGCCGAGCTTGCTGACGAGGTTATTGTCCATCTCGATTCGCAGAAGGCGATATTGAAGCGGCTTGGAATACCCGCGAAGAAGATTCATATTATTCCCCATGGCACAGCGCTCAGTAATGTGGATAAGAAGATTTCGCGAAAGCGGCTAAAATTACCAGAAAAAGGCAAGATAATTACTGCATTTGGTTTTGTCAATACCTTTAAAGGTCTGGACGTTTCACTTGAAGTGCTCGGGGAGATAAGGAAAGAAGTCGAAGATGTATATCTATTTATGGCTGGCGGGGTTTCACCTACCGCACCAAAAAAAGTCATGGATTACGTCAAAAATATCAGAAAGCAAATAAAGGAACTCGACCTTACCGACAAAGTGATATTCCCCAATAAATTCTTTCCCAATGAGGAGATACCGTATATATTTGGTGCATCTGATATTGTTTTGTTCACGCATTATCATGAAGACAGGTCTGTTTCTGGTGCTATTCATCTCGCGATAGGGGCAAAGAAGCCTGTTATTGCCTATCGGGTACCGAAGTTTGAAGTACTTAAAAACGTTTGTGACGAACTGCTCATCCTTCCAGATAACGCATCAGGGATTGCAAAAACTGCCGTTCGCATTTTCGAGGACAAAGAATTTAAGCGATATATACTTGATAGAACGGAAAGATACCGGAGAGCAACCTCATGGCCAGCGACGGTACGCAAACATTTGAAATTATATAACATAAAGGCATGTGAGTGATGGGATTAGAAGAGAATAAACGGCAAATATAGAAAACTATATATAGTGCTTTTAATCCATTGCTAATAATACGCGGTGATGCGGGAGTATAAGAATGAAGATTGCGGTGATGACACACTGGAATGACGAAACCGGTGCTGCGGTGCATGCAAAGGCACTGGTGAATGCGTGGCTGGAGATGGGGCATAAAGTGACCGTATTCAGTTTTCTCCGGGAGGAGTTCGGGGAAGATAAATTTACGGGTAAAGACGAGAGTTATGTGATAAGATGCTTTTGGAAAAACTCCCTGGACCCGAGACCCATTCTCACATCCGAGTTTGACATCTTTGTAGTGGAGGACTTAAGGGCTCTTCCCGTAGAACAACTCGCCAGGATATTCCCTATGATTAAAGAGCGAGCACGAACGGTTCATATCGTTCACGAAAATAACTTACCGAAGGAAGCGTGGTTTTATCAGCTTCCCTGGGATAAAGTGATTTACTTTGATGAGCGGCAAGATTTTCTGAAGGATGTTTATCCTGATGCGGACTACATTCCATTTCCTTGTTTCCCTATAAGGCGCGGGGACAAGTATGAAAGCAGAAAAAGGCTTGGTTTGCCCGAGGATAAGAAAATAATCTTCGCTTTCTGTCAGAGGGAATATCGTCCATACCTGAGATACTTGTGTGAAGAGTTGAAGACTAAAGCGATTTTATTATTTGTGATTTATCCAGGCTACGAGATGCTTGAGAAGGAGTTGGCACCGCCATGGATGATTGTTCGTGCAGAAGGGGCTTTATCTGATGAGCGGTTTGACGAGTATCTATTTGCTTCGGATGCGGTTATCTTCCATAAATACCA
>CAZXYJ010000108.1:0-4327 GCA_964644925.1 uncultured Halobacteria archaeon
GATTTCTATGTAGTAACCGGATACAACGGTGAGAAGGTAAAACGTTTTCTGGACGTATTCCGCCAGAGCCGAAATATAAATATAACCCATATCACAAATGAAGAATGGGAAAATGGAAACGGCATATCTGTCCTCAAGGCAAAAAAACTATTGAATGAGAATTTCATTCTGTTGATGGGGGATCATATCTTTGACGAATCGATGCTGGCAAGACTGAAGAATCAAAGAATAGCCGATGACGAAGTTATGCTGGCTGTAGATTATAACATTGAAACCAATAGGCTTGTTGATGTTGATGACGTTACCAGAGTTCTTGTCGAAGACAACAGGATTTTAGATATAGGGAAGAATATCAAGAAATACAACGCTTATGATACAGGAATTTTTCTTTGTTCTCCGGCAATATTCAGTGCTATCGAAGAAAGTTTACATAATGACGACAGCTCCCTTTCAGGGGGGATAGGGGCGCTGGCTGGCAAGGGAAAGGCTAAGACTTTTGATATTAAAGAGGATTACTGGATTGATGTGGATGATGAGAAGACATATAAATTAGCGGAAAAGAAGCTTTTAGCTACTTTGAAAAAGAGCTCTGATGGACCTGTATCGAGGTACTTGAACAGACCCATATCAACCAGGATCACAAGGTATCTTTTAAGAACAGATATTACTCCAAACCATGTTTCTTTCTTTTCCTTTATCCTTGCTATGCTGGGCGCTTTTTTGTTCTTTTCCGGGGGCTATATTAATTTAGTTATTGGAGCAATACTGGCACAAGTAGCATCTGTTATTGATGGCTGTGACGGGGAAATAGCAAGGTTGAAATTCCAGATTACAGAATTTGGCGGATGGTTTGACGCTGTCTTGGACCGCTATGCTGATGCTTTTCTTCTTTTCGGTCTGACTTATTATGTTTATTTTACAGATGGGGATTTTCTTGTCCTTTTCATCGGTTTTCTGGCAATCATAGGCACTTTCATGAATAGTTACACAGCCGACAAATATGACGGTTTGATGAAGAGAAAACTTGGGCCAGGGAAGTACTATTTCAGAATGGGGCGTGATGTTAGGATATTTATCATATTTCTCGGGGCTTTAACGAATCAACCTCTTTTAATTCTTGTTTTAATCGCTCTTTTGATGAATGCAGAAAATATCAGGAGGGTAGTGATTCTATATAAAAATGGATGATATTGATTGTGTAAAAAAGAAGATTGAGGCGATTATTAAAAAATCTCAGGTTCCTGAAGACCCAATACACTCGAAAAATACTCTGGAGTGGCTGCTTAAATTAAAACCTGATGCGGATGATGCTTTAACAATAGCTGCTTTGGGTCATGATATAGAAAGAGCTATTGAGGAACGGAAAGTAAGGCGCGAAGATTATAAAAATTACGATGAGTTTAAAGAAGCCCATGCTTCAAACAGTGCTAAGATCATGGCAGAAATAATGAAAGAGTGCAGCATAAGTAAAAAATTAGCCGATGATATCTTTTTTTTGGTCTGCCATCACGAAACGGGGGGCACGAGACGTGTTAATATTTTAAGAGATGCCGACAGCATCTCATTTTTCCATGTAAATCTGCCCTATTACTTTCTCCGAAATGGTGTGGAAGAGACAAAAAAGCGGTGCTTGTGGGGGTACAGGAAGTTACCCGATAACCTGAAAAGGGTTGTGGCTGAGTTCGATTACCAGAATAAAGAACTTGAGTTACTGGTAAGGACTTGTATTGGTCGGGGTGAACAGTGATATTGCCAAGCTTGATTCCTACATATGCTCAAACCATAAAAGGATAGTTTTACTCCACAAGCTCAAGTTTCGATACCCTGAAACCCGGTTTTTGATATGATTTTTTACATTCCGTGCATTTGTATCGGAGGAAAACTTTTTTTGTCGGCTTATCGCCACCGGGAACTTTAGAGAACTTACCGCTATTCCCGATTCCCGACCTGCGTTTCTTCTGTCTTACTATCCAGTGTAAGGAAGAAGCTCTTCCCTTTTTTACCTTTTCCACTTCGTGTATGGTATGCCGGTCACAAAAGGGGCAATAAATCCGTATATGTTTTGGCATCTTCATTTTTCTGTTTATGGCTCGCACCTACTCCTACTTATTATCTCCTTTTTATCTTTGTATATAAAGTATAGCTTCCTTCTATTTAAGATATTTTTTCCATAATCCTTACCGCAACCCCGCGCTTGCACAATATCTCTGCATTGGTTTTTGGTAACATAATAACATCTTCTTTTCCCACGTTATATATTTCTCCATCTATACCCATAAAAGTAGGTATATCTTCTAATATTCTAACGATATGCATTTCCTCTTTTTCATTCTGATTGCCGCTTTCTGCGGAATCTGACTGTTCAACCTGTTTAAAACTCGGCTCCACCGTTTCGGTATCGTCCTGCTGCTTTTGCTCTTCCCTTTCATCTTCCCCTATACCTTCGCTTTTGATTGCGCGCTCATTCTCGCTCGACAACAACGCAAACAATCTCTCTTTGCCTTGCTCCACATAGTTTTTCACGCCTTCGAATATCTCCGCTTCTTCCTCTAACATTTGCTTAGGCAGCGTTCCCATACCCGAACTGGCAAATTTTACTATTTTCCCTATGCGTCTCTGGATTATATCCTCTGCTTTCATTCTTGCATTTCGTATCTCGTCTTCCACGAGTTCGCTTCGCCCCCTCTTTCCACCCGCTTCTGTTTTCTCATCCTCTAACTTCTTCAGATATTCTCTCACGTCCTCATGGAAGGTATCAGGTAACACCTGCAGTGATGCCGTGTTTCTCTCCTTATGCAAAAGTTCCCAGAGCTTCTCTATGTCCATACACACACTCTTTTTGCGTTGTAAATTATGAAGTACTTATCTTCCTAATAAGTTCTAAAAACTTTTCCACTTCCGCCCCGGTATTATACAAATACACCGAACTCCTGACCGTTCCCTCTGCACCCAACCCGAGGTAGTTCATCAAAGGTATGCAGCAATGATGCCCGGACCGTACAGCTATGCTCGCTTCGCTGTCCAACCGCGACGCAACTTCGGTTGGATTTACACCCTTTACATTGAAGGATACAACACCTATCCTCTGCCCACGCTCAAAAGCTTCGCTCCCGTAGCCATAAATCTCGACATTGTCCAGTTCCCGTAGCTCTTCAATGATTCTTTTTCCCTGTTTCTCCTCCCACTCTTTTACCTTTTCCATTCCAATTCCTTCCAAATACGCCACTGCTGCACTGAGACCCATTGCCCCTGCTATGTTTGGCGTGCCGCTTTCAAATTTCTCATACGACTGTTTTAAGCGATAATCTGCAAACGAAGCATCCTCCACTGCGCCTCCACCAACCGTCAGCGGTTCCATCTCGTCCATAAGTTCCTCTTTGACAACCAAACCGCCGATTCCCGTGGGCCCGAGCATCTTATGCCCTGAGAAGGCGAGGAAATCGCAGCCCATATCCCTGACGTCTATTTTCATATGAGGCGCGGATTGCGCTGCATCAACAAGCAAAAGAGCTTCGTTCTCCGCGCACAACTTCGATATTTCTTTTACGGGAAGAACTGACCCCAGTGCATTAGAGACGTGCGTTATCGCCACTATCTTTGTCTTTTTGTCTATCGCATCCACAAAATCCGATGTTTCAAGAGCACATTGGGTTTTCGCATCACCCTCCGAAATCGCATCATTGGGTTTTACCACTTCCAGATCTATTCCTAACGTCCTTTTCGCACGTATCCAGGGCAGGAGATTGGAATGGTGTTCCCATAAGCTGACCACAACTTTATCTTCCTTCTTCAGCCCAATTCCTGAGGCCACCGTGTTTATCCCCTCGGTTGTGTTCTTTGTAAAAATGAGTTCGTTTGCTGTGGTTCCAATGAATTTCGCTACGTTCCTGTGTGCGTCCTCATAGTTCTGCGAAGCTATCTGCGTTAGTTTATACACGCCACGACCTACATTCGCATTATAATTCCTGTAATAATCTAGAACCGCATCCAGAACGGGCTCAGGCGTCAAACTCGTTGCTGCACTGTCCATATATATTATCCCGCGATTTAAAATCGGGAAGTCTTTTCTTATCTCTTTGATGTTCATGTTCATTTTGCGGTTTCAAAAATAAATGAGTGCCAGAACTATAAATGTATTAAAAGAAAAACATAGGTTTTGAGTCCTTTTTGTAGAGCTCTTCTTTCTAAGAAGAAGTTTCTCGTGAAAATCTGTGTAATCTTGTGGTTAGGGATAGTTGAAAATGGGAAAAGACAGACATGTTTTTGAAACCATGGGGAAAACGAGGGTGGTAGTAGAAAACGGTAAAGTTGTTGAGGTTGGCAAACC
>CAZXYJ010000109.1:0-4326 GCA_964644925.1 uncultured Halobacteria archaeon
ACTATTTCATCGAAATCCGCAGCTTTGTAGTTCCTTCTCATGTCTCCCAGCACCTTATCCGAGCCCGATTGCACGGGTACGTGAAAGAAATTGAAGATTTTTCCGGATTCCAACGCATCCAGAAGTTCATCCAGAATACGAATCACCGTGAAGGGGTTCATCATGCCTACTCGTATTCTGAAATCGCCTTCTACAGCGGTTAGCAGTTCTAACAATTCAGGAAGTTTCGGGTAATTTATACCGAAGCCGTCCCAGCCATAAGCACTGCAGTCCTGAGCAGTAATTCGTATTTCCTTCGCACCACGGTCAACTGCACTTTTAACTGCTTTGCATAGTTTATCAGGCGCATAGCTTCTCAGGTCGCCTCTCGCTTGTTTCACGATACAATAAGTGCATCTACCTACGCAGCCCATTGCTATCGGGATTACGGCAATCACGCCATCAAAATCAAGTTCACGCTCTTGCTCTTCACTATAACCATTGTAAATATCCCTTGGCGTCACCATTGTTACATCTTCGCCTAAAATGCTCTTTACCAGCTCTGGCTGTGCCGCAGCCATACAACCCGCTACAACCACCTCTTTACCCTGCTCTTTCAACTCATTCATTCGTTTTAGCACGTTTAGTTCCGTCCTTTTCGTTACGGTGCAGGTATTCACGATGACAATGTCGGCTTCACGAGCTTCAACTATCTTATGCCCCGCGGTTTTCAGAATTGTTCGCATTCTCAGCGTGTCACCTACGTTAGCCGTGCAGCCGAACGTTTCGATGTGAATGTTTGCAGGTCCTGGAATTGTTGCGGCGAATAGTTTCATTTTTCGTTTATGCACTCTATTTTATCTTATCCTATCATAACAAATATATTGCAATTTCCATGGAAGCACATGCGTGTGATGGGGCGGAGCGAAAGCCAAAATGAACCAAACATCAAGAAGGAAAATAGAGCAGCTTCGGATTTGTGCGGAAGAGGAAGTAGAAACGCGGGAAGATTGCTTTGCAGACGTTAAGCTTGTTCATGTCGCGTTACCGGAAATAGATAAAGAAGAGATAGATTTGAATACGGAGTTTTTTGGCTTTTCGTTTAATTATCCTGTGATGATTGCTTCGATGACCGGGGGGCATCCCGCGACGAAGCGAACGAATAAAGTACTTGCAAAAGCTGCTGAGTTGCTTGGCGTGGGCATGGGTGTTGGCTCTCAGCGAGCCGCGCTGGAAAGTAGTGAGCAGGAGGATTCTTTTCGTGTGGTTCGTGATGTTGCACCCAATTCGTTCATCTATGCGAACTTAGGTGCTCCACAGTTAAAGGAATACGGGATAGAGGGCGTTGAGCGCGTTATCGAGATGATAGATGCGGATGCAATTGCTATACATCTTAACTTTTTACAGGAAGCCATTCAGCCAGAGGGCAATGTAGATGCAAGTGGTTGCTTAGCTTCGATAAAAGACGTATGCGAAGCGATAAAAACGCCCGTGATTGTAAAAGAAACAGGAGCGGGAATCAGTTACTGGGTCGCAAAGAAGCTGCATGAAGCCGGTGTGTCGGCAATAGACGTGGGTGGTTTAGGAGGCACGAGTTTAGCCGCAGCAGAGATATACCGTGCAAGAGCAGAAGGGGCTGAATTAGGCGAACATTTAGGCAATCTTTTTGGGTGGGATTGGGGCATCACAACGTTAGAAAGCGTCGTGGAGTGCAGTGCGCTTCCTTTTTCCATTCCTGTGATTGCTACGGGTGGAATAAGAAATGGTCTCGACATTGCAAAAAGCATGGCTTTGGGTGCAGACCTGTGCAGTGCTGCTTTGCCTTTCCTGAAACCCGCAATGGGAAATGCAAATGCAGATGCTGATACGGATATAGATGCCGACGCAGAGAAAGTGACAGGGAAAATAAAAGAGATGGGCGAGGAGTTAAGGGTCGCAATGTTCTTAACAGGCTGTAAGAGCACGGCAGAACTAAAGGAAGCAGAAGTAATCATTACGGGTAAGGCGAAAGAGATAGCGGAGCAAAGAGGTGTTATCGAAAGGTTAAAGCGGAAAAAGAGGCAGTCGGGCTCGCAAATGCGTTTGAAATAGTTCGGGATAAAAAAAATAAATTATAGACACAGATTAACGCAGATTAACACAGATAGATGATAAGAATCAATACGGTTAAACTAAAATAAATCTGCGTAAATCAGTGTAAATCTGTGTCTTAAATAAAGGGAAGCTATACTTTATTAGCGGTTCCGCTCGTTAGCTAAACCGCTAAACTACCTCCACGCCCACCACTCGCTCATCTTTCTTAACACTCATTAACCTCACACCTCGCGTGTTCCTGCCCTGAGTAGGGATGCTCCGTGCAGAGATTTTCGTTACCATACCCTCAGAAGTGGAAATTACCAGGTCGTTGTTGTTCTTTACCTGTTTTATACACACTACTTTACCTGTTTTTTCTTCAACTTTAAGTCCAATTACGCCTTTGCCACCCCTGTGCGTTTCTCTATACGCATCTAACCGCGTCCTTTTTCCATAGCCCTTCTCCGTTATCGTAACGACTTTTTTTATCTCTTTCGACTCCCCGTAATCCAAGTCTATAGCGTCTATACTTGCTATCTCATCGCCCTTTGCCAATCGCATTCCTCGTACACCTGCGGCATATCTGCCCATCTCTCGCATTTCTTCCTCATGGAACACGATTGCCTTCCCGTTTCGCGAAGCGATGACAATTGCGTTCTTTCCCGTGTCTGCGTTGTAGCGCTCGTCCTCACGATCCAGCTGCAGCTGCATCTGCAGGCTCGGTAAGGGCTTAATCAACGCAACGTCAGCTAACGAATCGCCTTTTCTGTGGTCAACCTTAACTGCAACGATACCCGTAATGCGTATGGATTTTAGATTAGCGAGAGTGCTTCTTTTTACCACGCCCCGTTTGGTAGCGAAAACGATAAACGAGTCTGTCGTTGTTCCCGCAGCAATAGCTTTGTCCAGATCTTCAGGAACGGGAATTAAAGCAGCGATTTTCTCCTTTTCTTCCTGCTCCTCCCCCGCCGGCAGCATCATTTCTTGTGGGTTTAAGCTCAGTCCAGGGATGTTCACCAACGGTCTGCCTTTCGCATGTCGGCTGCTTGGCGGGATCAGGTATGTCTTCACCTGATATGCTCTGCCTGATTCGGTAAATACGATGAGACGTTCCCTTGTAGAAGCACGTATGAAATTGACCACCGCATCGCCCTCTTTCTTTTCAAGTACGGTTATTCCCTTTCCTCCTCGTCTCTGCCGCTTAAAAACGTTTGCAGGTAATCGCTTCACGTAATCACGCTGCGTAAAAAACAGGATTACCTCCTCGTCCTCTATAAAATCTCGCTCGCTTAACTCCACCATCTCCTCCATTTCTGTCCTTCTCGCATCGCCGTACTTCTTCTTCAGGTCTTCCAGTTCTTCTTTTATAACGTCAAATACTCGCGCTTCTGATGCCAATACCCCCTTTAACCAGCTTATCTTCGTCTCAAGCTCAGCCCGCTCTGTTTCTATCTTGTCGCGCTCCAGGGCGCTCAACCGCGACAGTTTCATTTCCAGTATCTCTTTCGCCTGCTCCTCGCTAAGTGCAAATTGGTCCATCAGAGCGCTTTTAGCGGTTTTGCTATCGCTTGATGCTTTTATTAGCTTTATCACCTCGTCAATACGCGATATTGCGATAATCAAACCCTCCAATATGTGTCTCCTCTTTTCTGCACGTTCTAATTCGTATTGCAGCTTTCTGATCGTTACCTCTTTCCTGTGCTTTATGTAGCATTCAATCAGCTCCTTTAACGTTAATACCCGCGGCTCACCGTCCACCAGCGCGAGATTAATCACACCAAACGTAGTCTCCAATTGTGTGTGTTTATACAGCCGATTCAAAACGATAGATGCGTTAGCGCCAGTTTTCAATTCTACCACAATTCGCATGCCCTTTCGGTCAGACTCATCGCGCAGCCCGCTAATGCTTTCTAATCGAGACCGCTTTGCAAATGCCGCTATCTCTTCCACCAGTTTGCTTTTGTTCACCTGATACGGTATCTCGTGTATGATAATTCGCTCCCTGTTTGCCTTTGTTTCTATCTCCGCCTTTGCTCGTATTCGTATGCTGCCTCTACCCGTCTCATACGCACTCTTTATTCCCGCGTAGCCAAAGATAATACCGCCAGTAGGGAAATCAGGAGCTTTTATTATTCCCCTCAACTCATCTATGCTCACTTCTGGCTCGTCTATCACTCTTATTATACCGTCAACAACTTCTGCTAAGTTATGTGGCGGCATGTTCGTAGCCATACCAACGGCAATACCCGAAGAGCCGTTTATCAGCAGATTAGG
>CAZXYJ010000110.1:0-4291 GCA_964644925.1 uncultured Halobacteria archaeon
CCGTCACATATCACGGTATCAACGCAACTGCCATTCGCAGAATAGACAATATTTGAGGTTAAATTATGATTCGGCGTAAGTTCCGCGTGTTTCAAGTCCAGCAGCACAACGTCAGCTAATTTACCCGCTTCAAGCACACCGGAATTCAGCCTGAACATTTTTGCTGCGTTACGCGTTGCGAGTTCAAAAGCTTCTTCTGCTGGCATGCTCGTTGGGCTAGTAAACGCCTTCTGTAACAAAGACGCTATCTTCATCTCCTCGAACATGTCAAGGTTGTTGTTAGAAGCACAGCCGTCGGTTCCAAGCGCAATATTCGCGTACAGCCCGGTATTTTTCAGTTCCTCGTAGGGCATCCTGCCGGCTGATAATTTCATGTTCGACACAGGATTATGCACTATCTTCACGTCGTTCTTTTTCAACAGTTCCATCTCTTTTTTACTCAGATGAACGCAATGACATGCAATCGTCCTCGGGCTTAAAAAGTCAATGCTATCGAGAAATTCCACGGGACGCATCGCATATCTTTTTATGCAGTCCTCAACCTCCTCATCTGTCTCGGATAGGTGTATATGAACCAGAAGGTCGTGCTTATCTGCAAAATCACGCACCCAGCAGAGGCTTTCTTCCGAAACCGTGTAGATTGCATGCGGTCCGAGCGCAAAAATGATTCTTTCCGGCAGTTTTTTGCTTTCCGCGTATAAACCTTCATTCCTTCTTCTCTGCTCCTTTGCCCTCTTGTCATCAAACCCGTCAATGAAAACCGCGGATAACGCCGCCCTTACTCCCATTTCCGAAACCGCCCTTGCACTGCCTTTCCAGTGCCAGTACATATCGTTAAAGAAAACGGTGCCTGACTTTATCATCTCCAAACACGCGAGCTTCGTGCCCCAATAAACGTCATCTTCCGTCAGCTTCGCTTCTGTTGGCCATATCTTTGTCGAAAGCCATTCCTGAAGCGGCATATCGTCTGCATATCCACGCAGTAACGTCATCGCTGCATGTGTGTGTGCGTTAAACAATCCGGGAATTGCTGCTTTTCCTTTACCTTCTATCACAAACTCCGCCGCTTTACTGCTCTTAGTTCCGCTAATCCCTTCTAGCACGTTTCCCTCGATGTAGATGTTTCTCTCTTTTCCTTCCACCAGCACGTTCTTTATCTGGATTGACATGTTATGTTGTTCCAATGTGATGTATACCCGCTTATACAAAATGCATCTGAATAGTACTTATATTTAAAAAGTATTTTTATGTGCAAAGATAAAATTAGTCTTGGTGATGAGTTGAGTATGGGGGCAAAGTCAAAGGTAATGGCGATATATAATAAGGGCGTTTTAAATCCCATGGAAAAATTGGATTTACCTGAAAAAGCGCAAGTGAGGCTAACAATTAGCAGAACCTTCAGCAAATTGCTCGATGACATAGGGGAAATAGAGGCGAAGGAGGATACAGACAAGATTTTAGAGGATATGAGGACACGAGCTTACTATGAATAATAGGGGTGTTTTGGATACTTCAGTCATCGTAAAGAGCATTTTCAAGCCACCGAAAAAACTCTCACGTGAAAGCTATAAAAGAGAGCTGGAAACGCATGAAAAATGCAGATTTCTTATTAAAAAGATAGAAGAGAGGGATATGGATATTTATTTCGATTTTAATCCGTGAGATTGATTTAAAAGGGATTAAGAATTTCAAATCAGATTTTTCCATGTTTTGAATATATTGCTTTGTATTTGGTGGAATATAAATGGCTTCTTTTATAAGCATAATCCACCTCCCATTATTTTTCCGCCTTTTCTATGTTGACAGTGAACATCCTGCTCTCTACAAACTCCTCTTCCCAAGGTCTCTTGAGTATCGTCGTTATTTCGGTTTGCCCCTCTTTCAACGCTTTAAACTCAAAAATCCGCGTGCCCGGAGCGCCTACTATGGGTGGTTCGCCTTCCTTTGGTTCCGGAGGAGGTTCGTATTTGTCTGCAACCAATTCAAGGAAGCGGTCATCAAACTCCTCTTGCCAGCTATAGCCAGTCGAGGGATTTTCATCCAGAGCTATAACAAACTCTTGACCGACGTTAACGCTGATTAGAAGCTCGCCCACCACGTTCGGTTCTAGGTAGTAAATTTCCCTCAGCTCATCATCGGTCATCCCGGGAAATATCTCGAATTCTCCCTCGATAATCGCTTGCTTTTTCTCTTCAACCATCTCCCTCACATCCTCAGGGACTAAGTCACTAAAGGGGGCGAGCTCTACTCCTCCTTCAGCCAATCCATACCACCAGTCCTGACCTGGATGTTCGTCCCATGTTCCGCTATGCACTGCTTTCACTACATCGGTCATGATGGGAGCCCAGTTCCAAACAGTGCCGGTTAGAAACACATGCGGGGCAAATCTTCTCATGTCTGAGCCAAAACTTATGTAGTTGACACCCCTTTCTTCTGCTGCCTGTGCCGGAGCATAAGAATCGGAATGATGTGTGATAACGTCACACCCCTTGTCAATAAGTGATAAAGCTACTTCCTTCTCTTTTGGTGGGTTATACCATTCGCCAATCCATTCCACATAGACCTTGGCGTCAGGATTAACTGAGGCAGCCCCTTTGGCAAATGCATCGATGCCCCTCACTACCTCAGGTGTTGGAACGGCAGCGGCATATCCAATTTTGTTTGTCTCAGTCATGGCACCAGCTACTACTCCCGCCAGGAATCGGGCTTCATACATTCTTCCAAAGTATATACCAGCATTAGGGGCTTTTTTCTCAACCCCAGCACCCCACATGAATATAACATCCGAGTAGTCTGGAGCTACTTCTTCTATGTATTCCCCAAAGTTGTAACTGTGGAGGAAGATTACTTTGTTCCCTGCTTCGACATACTCCCTCATTATCTGTGGAGCATCAGCCCCGCAAGCCTCCTCCTTCTCTGAGAGTTCGACATAGGGCAACGCTTCAGCCATTGCTTGAGCCCCTGAGTGCCCTTCAAAGGTCCAGCCATAGTCCCCTATGGGACCGATATGGAGGACAGCCACCTTTAACTCGGGTTCCCTTTCTTCCCACAAGAATGAAGATACCACGACTAATAACACCGCTATTAATACCAGAGTTAACGCTATTTTTGTTGCTTTTTTCATTTTATCCTATGTTAAAAATATCATTATATAAAAGTTTTTCGATTCTGCCACTATTGGCTACTGTATATGATCTTGCCGTAGGCGGATATTTTTGATCAACCTTTTTTAAAAAGGTTGCGGGTAAACAGCACAGGAGAGATACAATTACTGTGTTTGTAATCCAAAAAAATAGCCCAATAAAATCGCGAAAACCCCGCCAGATAAGGTGGCTATGATGTTCACGTGATGTTTATTCAATTTAAGTGGCTTTCTGTCCTCCACTGTCGCGCCGAGGAGGCTGTCCACGATACCGCCTAAGAATCCCGACAGGAGACAAATGCAGGTGAGCAAAAAAATGGTTCTTGAAGACTTTTGAACGCCAAACCAAAACGCAAGCGTAACAAGTGAAATCAAACCTGAGCCAAGCATTGATGCACCAAGACCCGGTAAACTGACGCCGCCGTTCGTGCCCACAGGCACTTTTTTAAGCGTTGTGATCAGCTTCGGATTGCCCTCTGCCTGCCCGATTTCCGTTGAAAACGTGTCTGCGCAGGCGGTAGCAACCGCGCCGGAGAACCCGAGCAATAAAATCGTGTTTCCGCTTTGGCTTTGACTCTGGCAGGAAATAGCATAGAGCAGCGCGAAAATCACAGGTGACAGGCCATTGCCAAGCACATTATTTATGTTTCGCATACCCTTGTTTCCCTCGGCAACGCCAAGTTCTGCTTTTCTGTCGTATTTGTATTTCGTGACTAAATTACCGGACAGGAAGAATGCGAGCAATACAAGCACCCCGGCGCAGCCAAACCGTGGTCCCAGCGCTAACAGAATTATCGCACCCAGTATGAGCGTTCCGATAAGCGCGGAAGTGTTTATTTTACGTTTTACGTAAGCATAAAGCACGAGCGAAAAAGCTATCAATATTATAAGCGCAGCTACAGTTGCCGGGAACAGGTGCGGATGCAGGAGTTCGCTGAATAACATGGTAATTCCGAATAGATTTTTTTTCTATATAAACATTCCACCGGTTTTTTAGACACAGATTAACGCGGATTAACACAGATTTAATGTAGAGGTAAACTATTTATTTGGAGTTCCCGTATACCTCAAACCCCACACCTCAAACCTAATCTATCCATAGGACTGCAACTTTTTATGTTCTCTTTATCAGCATCGACAAATTCAAGT
>CAZXYJ010000111.1:0-4289 GCA_964644925.1 uncultured Halobacteria archaeon
TGCTCATACTCAGAAATAATATTCTTCAATATCAGCAAGGTAAGCAAAGTTATGCCCCGTGATACCCAATTTTGCAGAATGAGAAAGATAATAATCGAAATTTATGCGCGAGTTTGGCGTTGAGAACCTCATTTCTCGTTCTGTCGGAAATATAAGCGCAGGGTTTTTGAATTGATGCCAGGTAGAAACGTCGTATTCAATCTTGAAACTTTTGAAAACTTCGTTTTCGTAGTATTTCTGCATCATTTTGAATGCCTCATGCCACTCCGTTTTTATCTTTTCTATTCGGCGAAAAAAATCTTTTTCTTTCATAAAGCTTTTTGCTTGCAAAAAGGTTTATGTACTAAGTAATTTAATCTTATACTTATGCAAAGACTAATAAGGATATAGATTTTTTATACTTAATTAACATCACCCAAAAATTTTAGGAGAAAGTCTAACGATGAGAAGATTAGAAAATACTGATAAGTCAAGATCGAAATATTTTTTCTCGATTATTAGGGGTTATGTGGAGCATTTTTATCAATGTAAGTTATCTACGCCGAAAAAAGTACAAGAAATTCAAAAGGAAGCAAGTAAAGCCCTATTTCTTTATCCTTTTAAAAACAATTTAGTTCCTACATTGATCTCTTTATGTCTCTTGGCATATTCGCTTTTTATATCGAGCCATGCATACTTTCTTTTGATTTTCGTTTTTGCAGTGGCGATATTATATCCCTTTTTATCGGATCTTTCTTTCTACGCATCATATTATAATGCGTGGGGAGCTGTTACAAGACTTCTACTTTCAAGTAAAGAGGATGGTCAAGAATCTGATTCAAATTTAGAGCGTTTTCAAATAACATATAATGAACTGAGAAAGAGCCTTAAAAAACGTATAAGATCTTCGCATGGTAATCTCTTAACTTACGACTACGAAATCAGTCGTATTGCTCGTGATATTGATACATTTTTTGATGCAACGACAAAAATACTTTTTAAGAGAAAGATAATGACCATTCCGTTTTCTCCTCATGATGCATACGACAAGTTTATGGAAGACATAGAGGCACAATCACGGTTAGCTGATGATAGGTTGGAAAATATCGAGCCACCACCAAGTGAGTACGAATTTGAGGCATGGGAAATTAAAGAATTTGATTTCGGGACAATAGATACATTCTTACGATACTTTGGTGATATTGTTATTAGAAAACCAAGAGCCAAAGCAATAAACACAGTTGCGATAGGTGAACTGTTTAGAAAGTGGAACTTGATTGTCAAAAATATAAACCAAACCGAATTTGAAGAATCCAAAGAAGATGTGGAGAAATATTATGACGAAAAGCATGACAGAAGAGGTTTCATACTAGGAAAGTTTTTTAACTTGTTAGTTCTCCTGATGGTGGCAGTGATAAGTGGAGTAATTGTTTCTATAATTAGTTCTTATTTTTAGAAAGGGGTAAGAAAAGCGGACTCGGCGGGATTCGAACCCGCGATCCCCGGCTTAGAAGGCCGGTGCTTTATCCAAGCTAAGCCACGAGCCCTTGTTTCTTTTTCATTCTATACATATTTTATAGTGGTGGTTACTTATAAAATTAGGAGGGAGGGAAACATCAATGCCAGAAACAACACCAATGATGCAGCAATACTACAAAATAAAAGAGAAATACCACGACGCTATCTTGCTTTTTCGTGTCGGCGACTTTTACGAAACCTTCGGTGAAGACGCAAAAATAGCCGCCCGGGAGCTGAACATCGCTTTAACCGCTACTGGCAGGGGTAAAGGAGCAGCTAAGAGAATCCCGATGGCTGGCGTCCCATTTCATGCGGTCACACCCTACATACGACAATTAATCACGAAAGGCTACAAAGTGGCTATATGCGAACAGGTATGGGATAAAGCGCGGAAAGACGTAGAAACGAGAGAGGTCGTGCGGCTGATTACGCCCGGTACGGTCATTGAGGATTCCTTCTTAGAGGAGCGAATCAGCAATTATCTGATGTGTGTGAACATGCTGGACAGCAAGGCGGGCATCGCAATCGTTGACGTCTCAACAGGCGAGTTTTTATTGACTGAGTTAGAGGATGACGAATCGCATTCGTCACTGCTGAATGAGATAGACCGGGAGAAACCCGCGGAGATAATCCTGCCTGATTCGCTTGAGCTGGAACATGACCTTGAGCGGGATATGGGTACCTGCACCATTTCACGTTATGACGACTACTATTTCGATTATAAAACTGCATACACTACGCTGATAAACCATTTTGGCGTGATTTCGCTCGATGGTTTTGGCTGTGCTGAGCTCAAGGCGGGCATAACCGCGGCAGGAGCCGTGATTTCTTATCTACGAGATACACAAAAGCGCATGCTGCCGTATATAAAACCGCCTAAGACCTTCTTTGTCTCCGATTATATGGTTTTGGATAGTGTTACCGTGCGAAACCTGGAAATATTCAATAATATCCGCGATGGAACACAGCGAGGGACGCTTGTCGGTGTGCTGGACAAAACACGTACGGGAATGGGTTCAAGACGGCTGAAAAAGAATTTGCAGTTCCCTTTACTCGATACGGGAGAGATAAAAAGAAGAGAAGAGGTAGTAAACGAGTTTTATGCGGACATACTGCTGAGGGAATCGTTAAAGGACGTCTTCAGCGAAGTATACGATGTCGAGCGGATAATAAGTAGAATCGCGTTTGGGAATGCGAATGGAAAGGATTTGGTGCTGCTTAAGCGGTCGCTACTGCAAATAAACGATTTGCAGACGTTGTTGAACAAATGCCGTGCGGAAAAGACAAAAACCATTTTAAAATTGTTACGGTCGAAGGACTTCTCGGCTATTGTGAATCTGATAGAACGCGGCATAATAGAGGAGCCACCGGCGACAATAAAGGAAGGAGGATTGCTAAAAGAAGGTTTCAATGCTGAGCTGGACGAATTGAGAAAAATAAAGCATGAAGGAAGGAAATGGTTAGCGGAATTTGAAGAGCACGAGAAAGCACGCACCGGAATAAAATCGCTTAAGGTCGGCTACAACAAGGTTTTCGGGTATTACATCGAAGTGCGGAAATCGTGGGCGGGGAAAGTACCCGAAACGTATATCAGAAAACAGACGCTTACCGAGGCGGAACGGTATGTAACGGAGGAATTGAAGGATTACGAGGCGAAAGCGTTGAGTGCGGAGGAAAGGATAAAGGAACTGGAGTACGAGCTGTTCGAGCAGATGCGGAAAGAAGTGGGAAAACGAGCAAAAGAGATTCAAGAAGCTGCGAATTCAGTTGCCGAGCTCGATATGCTCCTGGCTTTTGCAGAAGTTGCCGCGGAAAACGGATATTGCTGCCCGGTAGTGGATACGGATGATGAGATTGTGATACGAGAAGGCAGGCATCCTGTGGTGGAGAAGGAAGTAAAGGAAGGATTTGTGCCGAATGACGTTCATCTGGACGAACATAACCGGTTGATGGTTATCACGGGACCGAACATGAGCGGAAAATCCACGTTCATGCGCCAGACGGCTTTAATCGTGCTGATGTCGCAGCTTGGGGCGTTCGTGCCTGCATGCGAAGCGAAAATAGGCGTTGTAGACCGGATATTCACCCGCGTTGGCGCTTATGATGACCTTTCTATGGGTCAGAGCTCGTTCATGGTGGAGATGAGCGAGACCGCCAACATATTGAATAATGCGACAGACCGAAGCCTGGTAATTCTCGATGAAATCGGGCGGGGCACGAGCACGCTGGACGGCGTCAGTATCGCATGGTCAGTGGGCGAATACGTTAATACAAAACTAAAAGCGAAGACGATGTTCGCAACGCATTTCTACGAACTCACGGAGTTGGCTGATGCACTTGACACTACAAACTGCTTCAACGTTTCGATAAAAGAAGCGGGTGACGAAATATTTTTCGTGCGAAAAGTCGTGGAAGGAAAAGGTTCGAAAAGCTATGGGATTCAGGTTGCGAAGTTAGCAGGGTTACCTGAGGAGGTGATAGAATCCGCAAAAAGCGTTTTGCGGAAGATGGAAAGTGAAGTGGGAAAGGGGGGAGAAGGACGGGAGAGGAAAGAAGAGGAAGAAAAGGAAGAGGAAGTGAAAACGAAGAAGGAATACGTGGTGCAACCGCATCCTGTGGTTGATGAGTTAAAATCAATAAATTTGGAAAAGATTTCGCCGATAGAAGCATTGAATAAGTTGTATGAAATGAAGAAGAGGATTGAGGAGTAGGAGATGAGTATTTGTATGGCTAATGTAAAAAACCACGAGATTTCACAAGAAACCTTTTCTTAGAAAGAAAAGCTTTACCAA
>CAZXYJ010000112.1:0-4280 GCA_964644925.1 uncultured Halobacteria archaeon
CCCAATCCACAATCCGGTCCCACATACCTTATCCTATCGCCAAAAGCCGAATGTGCCTGCTCCAGCCGCTTCTTTACTTTCTCCGGACTGTTATACTCATTAACTACGCGCTCCAAAACGCCCTTATCCTTAAATGCATTTGTTCCGTGTATTTCATCGTATTCCGCCGCCATACTGAGTATGTCCGTTCTGGAGACACCGATACGGAGGAACTTATCGTGTTCTTCGAGCTGTTTCTTGTCTATCAGTGATAAAAGGGACGGATTAGCCGCGGATTCCAGTCCTATCACATTTATCCCGCTCACTTCGCATACCGTCTCGTAAAAAATAGGCGAATGAAGGTGTATTTGCGTATCAATGCCTTTTCGGAACGCATATTCAGAAGCGAGTTCGAGTGCGGTAATTATGCCCTCCTCTTCTATTCGAGGGTCTAACCCTATGCTCGGCTCGTCTATTGTCGCGCATTGCACTTCGTAATTTCGGTTCCCCCTCGCTTTTTCTATCGTATGCTTCACGAACCTACCTACGGATTTAGCAAGGTTTGACAGCACGTCAATATACACGGGAGGCGGAAATTGGTTATAATACAGCTCTATCGGACCGGTAACGCATATCCGGAGCTTCAGTTTTTCTCCTCGCTTTTCCCTGTACGCCACCGCCATCTGCTCTAAGGCATCCATCTCGACTATCTTCGCTTCTTCTTCTTTTATAAGCAGTGGCGCTTCTGTTCTGTCATCGTCCATGATAGGCACGATAAATTGAGCGATCATATTCTGAAATTGAGGATAGTTCGGAATGTCCACACCCGCGTTTAGTTTCTGCCACATTGCATCTCGTATTATTTCGTAGAGCCGATTTTTGTAGGAATCGAGTTCGCGTTCAGGTTCGGGTTCGAATTCAGGTTCAACTGCGAGTTTAGCGAACGTTTCCGTTACCCATTCTTTTGTCGTTCCTTCGGGTAGCGGGTAACTGCCAACGTCGTCAAATATCGCTCTTGCTATTGCTCTTTTCATTAGGTTAGATATAACGTATAACTTCCTTCTATTTAAGACACGGATTTACGCAGATTTATTTTAGTTTAACCGTGTTGATTCTTATCATCTGTGTTAATCTGTGTAATCTGTGGTTAATAATTTTTATTTTTCATTCTGCTCCTGTTTCTGCTTCAGTTTGAGTTTAAATTTATAGTAGTTTAGAGGATGAGAAACTTTCTCACAAATTTTGTCTGTTTCAACACAGTTCCCGTAAGTGCGCATTGTATCACACGAGGGCGCAGTATACGGAATGCCGCTCTTATCTCCTGCAATATGCTCTACTTGATACCGCGTTCTCTCCTCATCAAAATCAGGCGAATTTCTGTAAATCCCTATTATTTCCTCTTCACTTAAACCAATATTCAACAAAAAGGCAGTAACCGCGAATCTTGCGCCATGCGGCACATTTACGCCTTCTTTTAAGTTACTCAGGACATACGATATGCAGGGCGGGAAACAGCTTGGGTCTTTCACGACCACTCCAGAATCCGACTCAAAACCATAGCCAGCCGCACCTAACTTTTTTCGCGTTTCTTCCAGCTCGTTCTTTATATCCTCCGTGTATCTGCTTATTGCTTTGCATATATCCTCAGGCACATCCAGCGGCAGGTCTTTCTTTATCCGTTCATATATCGCTTCCTGGACAATACGAACAAATTCGCCTTTTCGGAGTTTTAGCTTCCCTTCTCCCAACCCCCTGTTCACCAGTTTCCATCTTTTGTCGCGAAGATTGGTAGTGAACCGGAGATAATCAACAAAGGGCACCTGAACCTGCTGGTGCTCACCCGCTAAGAAGTCCATTCGTATGCCGAACTCTTCGGACATCCTGTAAATAATATTGGTGCCCGCACTGGCACTGGCACTGGAACCCCCTCTACGGGACTCTTCTAATAGTTTTTCGTGTGCCGCTTTAGCTTCCGACAGCGCATATCTGCGGACAAGACGCTCATCTCTTATGCACGACACGAGAATACGAGCAAAGGGATAGGATAATAATTCCATCTCCGCTTGAGCGTCGCTGATTATAACGGGCTTCCTGATTGTTCCCTCTTTTATCGCTTCCGTTATCCTGCTTTTGCCTCGCAGCCTCGCACGTTCAAAAACCGCAGAGCTTATCAAATTCTCCAGCGTTACCCCTGACTCTTCTACACATTTCGAGGCTGCCGATAGAAAGGGATAAAGGCACAGATGTGCGGGTTCAGCATGCCATTCCGTCATAATAATAATTATTACTTTTGTTTCAGCAATCAAAAAAGAATAAACTCAATAAATATGTCAGATTACGATTCCACCATCACCCATTTGTCCTTCCCTTCCCATATTCTCAGCGAATACAGCGACACCCTCAGGTTTGAATCGTTCAACTTCTTCTCCAACTGCTCCTTCAGGAACAACGCTATATTCTCGCTCGTTGGATATGATATTATCTCATTTAAGAGCTTATGGTCTACGAGTTCAATCACTTCTTCTACCACGGCCTTCACTTCCGAGAAATCCGCCACGCACTCCGTATCTTCTTTCTTATCGCCCTCCACTATCACATCTACTTTATACGTATGCCCATGCAGATTCTTGCATTTCCCGGGATGCCTTGGCAGCGAATGCGCCGCGCTAAAATCCGTTGATACTCCTAATTTCATTTTACTATTTATAACTTAAATAGTATGTCATATTATATATTGACAGTGACGGTGGCAATGGGAAAGAAAACAAAAGGCAGGAAACTACGGCTATGCAAAGCGAATAAGCAAAACCGAAGGGTTCCAGCATGGATAATGGTAAAAACGAGCCGCAGGGTGACTACACATCCTAAAAGAAGGCATTGGCGGCGGACAAAGCTGAAAGCGTGAAGTAGAGGGAAAGAGGGAGAAAAAGCTACATGGGAGAAGAGACAGGAGCAGGTGAAGGCGAACGCATTTATACCATACCATTGAGAAATGTGAAAAAGGCACCGAGATGGAAAAGGAGCAACCGCGCAATAGCGATAATAACAGACTATTTAGTACAGCATACAAAATTTGAGGATGTCATTTTAGATCCCGCGATAAACGAGAAGGTGTGGGAGCGAGGCTCACAGAAACCGCCTTCCAGGATAAGAGTGAAGGTAACGGAAGAAGAGGATGTAATCAGGGCTGAGCTTGTTGAATAAATAAACACAATAAAAGAAATAAAGTGACGATAAGAAGGAGCGGTAAAGAGACAAAGAGAACATTCAGTATTGATGGCAGCGCGTATATAGGTGTTTTTGCAATTTCTACCGAGTCGGTGCTTCTTTTGCCTTCACACATATCAGATAATTTAGCGATGGAAATGGGGCGTGCATTGAAGGTAAAAGCAGTAAAAACGTCGGTAGCAGAAACGTCTTTAATTGGCTGTTTAGCTGTGGGGAACTCAAATGGGTTTATCTTCTCCCCGTACACGCTGGATAGCGAGTTACAGCAAATAGATGATTTGGTAGGCTCAGAAGGCTCAGGGGAAAAAATTACCCGGCTGCCGGAGCGCGATAGGCTGAACGCAGTGGGGAACGTCATACTCGCGAACGACACGGTTGCGCTGGTTCATCCGCGACTATCGGCGAAGACCGTGGAGTTGATAGAGCAAACACTTGATGTGAAGGTTTATAAGGGCACGATAGGTGGATTGAACACCGTGGGGATGGCGGCAGTGGTGACAAATAAAGGCATCTTAGCGCATAGGAATGCAAGCAAGGAGGAATTGGAATTCCTGGAAGACATTTTTGAGCTGCCTGCGGAGATAGGCAGTGTTAATTTCGGCGTTCCTCTGATTGGTGCTGCGCTGCTCGCTAACACGAAAGGATACGCAGCCGGAAGTGATACGACCGGCGCGGAGTTAGGAAGAATAGAAGATGCGCTTGGATTTTAAACCACAAGATTACACAGATTACCTAAGATCTTTTTGGTAAAGCTTTTTGCTTGCAAAAAGGTTTGCCAACGCTTTTCTTTTTTAAAGAAAAGAGTTGATGCGTCGACCGGGATTTGAACCCGGGCAGTGGGCTTGGAAGGCCCAAGTCATACCTCTAGACCATCGACGCTTTCTGTGGTTATTCATTATTTAACCTTAAATCATATAAGAAGCTTTACCAAAGAAATAATTTTTTCTTTTAGTGCAGGTTTTCTTTTTATTAAAAAGAAAAAGTGCATGCGGAGGTCGCCGAGTGGACAAAGGCGTGAGGTTCAGGGCCTCATCCCGCAGGGGTTCGGGAGTTCGAATCTCCCCCTCCGCATT
>CAZXYJ010000113.1:0-4275 GCA_964644925.1 uncultured Halobacteria archaeon
AGGGTCGGATAAGCCAGTTGTACGGGCAGACTATTTTGGTGCATTGAAAAGCTACTATTTTGGTGAACTACCTCATGTGCTCGTCGTTCCCGGGGAGCTGCATTTTTTAGAGAAGGAGGCGTTGATAAAAATTGCGCAGGCTCCAGAGCTTATTTGACAACTAAATAGAAGAAAGTTATACTTTATATACAACGAAAAATATATGTGCTCTTTCGTAAAATATCTGATCATGGGACGAACTTTATGAACCGTAAAAATACGATAATCGCGGTGCTTTGCATCCTTTTGATAGCGTCTACGTCTATTTCTTATCACGTTTACCAACAGCAGCAGCAAGTGATAGACGTACAGGGAAACATTATCGAGAAACTCATCCGTGCGGGAAATGTGGATAACGAGGAAAAACAAACGCCTGCAAACGTGAACATGAACGTGCCTGTTTCTGTGCCCGTGACTGAAAGCGAAAGCGGCAGTTGTGCTAATATCGTTGCTGTAAGAAGCGATACGCATTTGGGCGTGATGGGCAAGGTGCATGTGGAGCTAAAAGAAGGAAAGGGGAACGTGTTGGTTAATACGAATCCGTTTGTCGAATCCACAACGCAATATTCGGTAAGAGAAGCAGTGAATGTTGCTGAGAGCTACACCAATATAAACATCGCGAACAGAGACATTATCGTTTATTTTGACATCAACGGTACTTTGATAGGCGGACCCTCCGCCGGAGCTGCCATTACTGCCGCCACTATAGCTGCGATAGAGAATAAGGAAGTAAGGCAAGACGCGGCTATCACAGGAACCATTGAGGAAGGAGGGCGCATAGGGCAGGTAGGCGGTGTGTTTGAAAAGGCCGTAGCGGCGGAGGAGAATGGCATGGAACTTTTCTTGGTGCCAAGGGGTCAAAAAAAGCTGATTTATTACGAGCAGGAAATAGGAGAGAGAGAAATATTTGGATTCACGTTTACGAGGGTTTATTACACACCAAAAGAGATAGACCTCGGCGAATATATGAAGGGAAAGATGGAAGTGGAAGAGGTGTCAACAATTGATGATGTGGTGGCGTATATGGTCACATAAAATATAGTCATTCCGATAATAAATTGCAAATAATGAACCACGAGATTCCACGAGATTAACACAACACTTTCTTTTTGTAAAAAAGAAAAAGTGTAGTGTAATCTTGCGGTTAATACTTTTTGGAATGACTATAATTAGGAATATACACTCGATAAGGAGTGAAAAAACCGTTAACTTTATATAATATCATTTATTTTTATTGTATTCAATAATAAATAATGAAAAGAAAAGTTCAGAAGCCGGGCTTAAGGGCATTGGGCACTGCACTCCACATTGTAGACCATAAATTGATTGTGCGGGGAGCGCGAGTAAAAGTTGAACATATACTCAATTCCGTAGTTATGACCGGGGACAACCGAAAAATAGGTAGAGTTTACGATATTTTTGGCCCTGTTGACCAGCCTTATATCAGTATAAAGGTATTCAAGGGAGTAAACGAGGAAGAGCTAAAAAGGCTTGCGAATAAAAAGATATTTTCTTGATGACGTGAGGTGTGAGAAGAAGAGAATAGAAGTTGAGAGGGCGTAAAAGAGATGCGAGAAGGAAATACCGGGGATGAGGAAGAAAGCATAAGAGGCGTAAAAAGAGGGAATACCAAAACCGCAGACCCCGATAGGGAGCGTTTACACAGGCTTAGTGAACATCAAAAGCGGAAAAAGATAAGTACCTCAATTGGTAGGCAGCGTTTAGTTGCGCAAGCCGAGATAGATAGACTGTCCACACTGCTTTCTATACCTGACAAAACGCGAGAGTGGAGCATGGAAATATATCGCGATGCGTGGGAAAATAATTTAATTCACGGGCGTTCAATCGAGAAAATACTGGCTGCGTCTATGTACCTGGCGTGCCGCAAACATAATGTGCCAAGAACGCTTGACGAGGTAGAAGAAGCAACAAAGGTGGGAAGGAAGGACATAATGAAGACGTGCAAGTTATTGACTACCCGACTGGGAATGAGGCTTACGCCAATCTCTCCTCTGGACTACGTGAGTGGTTTCTGCGCTAAATTGAATTTGAAACCGCAGGTAGAGGAACGTGCGAAGGAGATAATAAAAGAGGCGTTAGATAGGGGCATAACAAGTGGGCGAGGTCCCACGGGCATAGCAGCATCGGCGATATACATAGCGGCAATCTTATGCGATGACCGTAAGACACAAAAGGACATTGCTAAAGCCTCCGGTGTTACTGAAGTAACTCTACGTGTGAGGTATAAAGAGATAACAAAGGAATTGGGAATAAGAGTGGAGGTAAATGGGAAACTTTGAGGTGATACCTGCGATAGACCTTAGAGGTGGCAGATGTGTTCAACTGAGACAGGGTAAAAAGGAGGAAGAGATATTCTCTTCGGCTGATAATCCCGTGGAGATAGCGAAGAAATGGGTTATGCAGGGTGCGACTCGCTTGCACATAATTGATTTGGACGGTGCGTTTCAAGCCACGAAGAACAATTTTGAGGTGGTCAAAAACATAACAGAATCCGAAGGAGTAAGAGAAAAAGCAAAGATCCAGGTGGGTGGGGGAATCAGGTCATACGAAGCAGCGGTTAAGTTTCTCGATATAGGAGTGGATAGGATATTATTTGGTACGGCAGCGTTAAAATCGCCGAATCTTGTGGAGACGGTAGTGAATGAGTTTTCGTCTGAACGGGTAATGGTTGCGCTGGACGTAAGAAAAGGGAAAGTGGCGATAGATGGATGGCGGGAAACGACAGGGTTGGCGGCGAAGGACGCAGCGAAGGAAGCAGAGAGAATGGGTGCGGGCAGTTTACTATTCACGAACATAGACGTTGAAGGTTTGATGAGGGGAATAGAACCGAAGATTGTAGAGGAGTTCGTGAGTGCTGTGAGCGTGCCCGTGGTTATAGCAGGAGGAGTAAGCAGTAGGGAGGACGTTGAGCGGATAAAAGAAGCGGGAGCAAGTGGAGTGGTGATAGGTAGTGCGTTGTATACAGGGAAGTTAGCGGGGTTAGTGGGGTTAGCGGTTTAGCGGTTTGGCGGGTTAGATAGGGGATAAAAAGGAGGTTCTAATTTGCATTGGTGCCTAGATACGGTACGGACACCGGACATCTTCAACAGCGCCGCCGACAGGACTCGAACCTGTGACAAGCCGGTTAACAGCCGGGCACTCTACCAACTGAGTTACGGCGGCAGAACGGTATTCGTGATTCTGCACTATTTTATTATCTATCTGTTCTTATTTAAACATAAATTTAACGTCTAACATAAACTTTACCGCGGATAATCTTGTTAGCTGGCTTCCTATGATACACCGCTTCCCGGGCAAATGTTTCACCACAGTTCGGGCATTTTATCAACGATAAAAAGAGATTAAGAAACGTTCTATGAATAACCGAATCTACATACTCTATCACGGGTCGTTTGGGGAACTGGTAACCGAGCATTTAGCTATGAGCGAGTTTGCCGAGCAGATAGTAGGTTTATACGACCTTAAAGTCGCATCCGTGTCGCTTGACGAGCCGGAGAAGGACATGCCTGCGGACATCCCGCTACCCGAGTGTGACCTTCTACTGGTGCTTGGCATACTCCCAAAGGCAGGCGACCTCGTGCCAATCATCGCGGAACGAACAGGGGCAAAAGCCGTCCTCTGGCCCATCGAAGACCCGAACTTGATACCCGAGGGTAAATATTCGATTGCCGATGAGCTAAAAAATAAGGGCGTACATATTGAGTTCCCGGAACCTCTTTGTTCGCTGGATACGGATACAAGCGACAATGAACAGGTAAAATCGTTTGTCGCGTCTTTCGGAAAGCCGAAATTTGAACTGAGGGTTAATGCAAAACAGAAGGTTATCGAAACCATAAAAGTCACTCGCGATACACCCTGCGGCACGGCATCAAAAATCGCGCCTAAGCTCGTGGGTATGTCTTACAAAGATATGAAATCGTTTGAAGATGCGGTTGCGCAGATGCACGATAACGAGTGTGTGGCTTACATGGGTCCTGAAAGACCGATAATGCAGCAAGCAGGTAGATTGCTCGTAGATGCGATAAAAGAGGCCTTACACAAACCTGCGCAATAACGAGTGAAAAAACCTAAACTCTTATTTCTAAACACTTAACCTTCAAACAATTTCAAAATTCAAAATCCTAATACCTAAACAGCACACGACCTAACGAGCCTGTAAACTGTTTGCGAATCGTTGTGTTTTGCTATACGAAGCCGGGAGCTGAGGAAAACAGC
>CAZXYJ010000114.1:0-4250 GCA_964644925.1 uncultured Halobacteria archaeon
ACACCCGGCACTTCTCCCTGCGCACCAAGTTTCCCTTCTACTCCTACTTCCCTTGCTACCCTTGTTACTTCACCGCCAATTAGATTGAAGCTGTCAACTGTTTTATTGACAGTGTCAGACATTACTTTGAAGTCGCCTGTCACGGGTATTGCAAACTTCTCTGTCAAATTGCCCCTGGAGATGTTGTCAAGTATTCTCCCCATTTCAAGCGTGAATTCTGCGACAGTGTCAATCAAACCATTTAAGGTGTCAACACACTCTTTCCAACTGCCTGCAACACTTGGTACTGATGCGCGTTCGGTCAGTTTGCCTTCTGTGCCTGCAACCTTCGCCACCCGGTGCATCTCTGTTGTAACACCCCCAACCATCTCAGCCATTTTGTTGTATGAGTCTGCCAGTTCGCCGTATATATCGTATCTCTCTTTCGGCAGCCTTATTGTTAAGTCACCGCTCTTAAAAGCGTCCATTGCCTCTAACAAACGTCTCAACTGCCTTTCTCTATACTCCTCTTCTGTTTCTCCTCTTCTAACATTTTCCCCCTCTACCATTCCACCCCCACTCACCTCTTTCTCCTCCTCCTTTCCTTCCACTTCTATATCCTCAAACAATGCCTTCCTACCCGGTTTCCTTATCTTATTCTTTTCCATATTTATATCACCTCCTCTGCGATTTTTTTATACGCAACGCCTGCTTTACACTTCGGCTTGTAATGCGATATTGGCACGCCTTTCAACTGCGCCTCATAAACTTCAACCCCGTAAGGCACGGTATAGACAGAATCAAAAAAACCTTTCATGCCCTTTCTGATTTCCTTTACAGGGTCCCTTTTCCCCACAATCCTGGAAAATAACGATGTCTTGTTGCATCTTGTGAGAATAGCGAGCCGCGGATTTATTTTGATGCCGCTGCTTTCGTTAATGTCATCAAAAGTCGTGCTCAGTGTCTCAATCCCTTCTAATGCAAAAACGCCGGGGTCAAGCGTGACAATTGTGTAATCTGATGCTACAACACCATTAATAATAAAAAGACCCGGACCTGGTGGCGTGTCTATCATTATGTAGTCATAGTATTTTCTTATTCCCTCTAAGCTGCGTTTAAGGACAGATATTCTGTTGTTTGTTCTGTACAGGTGTGATTCCGCGCCAACAAGGTCAAGAGTGGCAGGAGCAAGATGAATGTTTTCTATCTCCGTTTCTAAGATAGCATCCTCAATCTTCACATCTCCAACCATCACGTCATACATTGATTCCCCTATACTATTTTTGTCAATGCCAAGTGCGGATGTCGCATTTGCCTGCGGGTCCAGGTCAATAACAAGCACCTTTTTACCCCATAATGCAAAGTATCCGGAGATGCTTATGCAAGAAGTGGTCTTGCCTGTCCCGCCTTTGTGATGCGCAAACGCTATATTTATGCTTACCATTACTATATATCTTCTTTTGTCGTAGATATTTTTAATAATTGAGAAATATTAACATAGATTTATGACAACCCGTGAAAAGAAAGAAGAGGAAGTGAAAGCGAAAGTGAAGGACACGATTTATCTCGTTCCGCACACGCATTATGATGCCATCTGGGTATTCACGAAGGAGGATTATTTTTACATCAACATGGTGGCCATTCTGAAGGAGGTGGCAGAGCTTGTTGAGAAGACGGATTACAAGTTCCTGATAGAGCAGACGTTTCTGCTGGAGGAACTGGAGAAGAGGTATCCCGAAGTATTCAGAAAGATTGCGACGAGCATACAGAGAGGTAAGATAGAGATTGCCGACGGGGAATATCTGATGGCAGATACAATGCTCCCGGAGGGAGAAACGTTGATACGAGAAATCCTGCTTGGTAAAAGATACGTGAAGGAGAAGTTTGGCGTTGACGTGCCAGTAATGTGGCAGGCAGACAGCTTTGGGTTGAATGCCCAGCTACCGCAGATATACAAAAAATCCGGATACCGCTATGTCGCTTTAAGAAGGGGGGCAACGAAGCGAAAACCTTCGGAATTCCTCTGGGAAGCCCTAGATGGAACGCGGATTTTAGCTCACTGGATGCCTTTAGGATACCGCGCAGGATTAGACTTGACAAAGCTGGATGAAAGCTATGAGAAACTCAAGAACCTGGCGGTGACCTCACACATATTGATGCCTTCCGGGAGTGGAGTAATGATACCACAGCCAGAGACATTAGAAGCGGTGCGCACGTGGAATGACGAGCGAGGGAAAGCAGCAGAGATGAAGATAGCCACGCCGCATGAATTCTTTGAGGCACTGGAGAAGGAAATAGAAGACCGGAATATTAAGATGGACGTGCGGAAGGGCGAGATGTATTCGGGTAAGTACTCAGAAGTATTTCCGAATTGCTGTTCGAGCAGAATGTGGATAAAGCAGGAGCTTTGCATGTATGAGGCCTGGCTGGCGTGTTTCGAGCGATGGAGCGCGGTAAACTATCTCTTGAATGACCTCTACCCCTCCGAGGGTATGAGAAATGCATGGCGAAAAATTCTGTACATCGCATTTCATGATGTGACCCCGGGAACCGGTATGGACGAAGGTTATGAGGAGGTGAGGCACTTCCATGACTTTTTCAATACTGAAATGCCCGCCCGCTGCCTTTGCACACATAACCAGGTAATCGATACGGAAGCAGAGGCAACGGTCGAATCTCAAAGCTCTATGAAGGCATCAGCAGCGATGCCGAGCTACGACTATGGCTATGGGGACATAATAGTATTTAACTCGCTGTCGTGGGAAGTGAAGAACTGGGTAGAGATGAATCTGCGTTTTGACAAGGGTAAACTGGTAGCGATTAACGGATTAAAAAGTGGAGACGAGGAAATAGAAATAGAAGTCATAAAATTCACGCGGTATGATGATGATTCGTTGCGTTTTGCCCGCATAGGGTTCGTTCCTACAGTTCCAGCAATGGGGTACAAGGTGTATAAAATCCTTGAGCGTGAGCCGAGACGGTATGCTTATGAGCCTAATTTTATCATGATTCGGGGCAATACCATAGAAAACTGCTTCTTTGGGGTTACGGTGGACCCAGCCACCGGATTGATTGATGTGTCCATAGGGAAGAGAGGAGCGGAGCAAGAGAAGATTTGCACGGCGAATGAGCTTGTGCTGGAAGAAGAAACCGGCGACCTCTACTACCACCGACAAACGCTGGGTATCCCGTTGAAAACAGAAAAGGGAGAGGGCGTGAAGTACGGCTCATTCAGGTTAGAGAACTTCTTTATAGATAAAAGTCCCCTGAGACGCGTTATCAATGTCGAAACCAATTATTTTTCCCTTCGATGGCCATACCGGCTGACGGAGAAACTGGAGCCACTTATATGGCGGCATAAATTCCTCGAATGTTCAAAGAAAATAGTGGTTTATAAAGACATTCCGAGAATAGATTTTATCACGACCGTGATGGACAAGCATCCGAGGGCACGGCTCAGGGTCAGGTTCTCGACGGACATGAAATCCCTGACTTATACCTGTGGAACTCAATTTGGCGCTGTTTCTCGACCGACCGACCAGTGGCACTATAAGCCAAAAGAGGAGTGGGTGGAGGAACCTTGCGGTGTATTCCCCTCGCTGAAATGGCTTGATTATTCCGATGGAACGAAGGGCTTGACCGTGATTCACCAGGGAATACCCGAGAATGAGGTAAGAGATGGGGATGTCTACTTAACACTGCTCAGAAGCGTTTTAATGCTCTCCTCCGATGGTAGAACAGGTCCCGCAATACCGGTTCCGGATGCGCAGGAGTTGAGAAGATACACATTCAAATATTCCATTTACCCGCATAAAGGCGATTGGCGAGAAGCTTCATCTTACAAGCACGCCCTCGAGTTCAACTATCTTCTTGATGCAATACAGTTGCGAGATGATAGGAAGTACCCGCTGAGAAAATCATTTTTGAAAATAGAGCCGGAGAATGTCATTTTATCTGCGTTGAAAAAAGCAGAGGAGGGGAATGGAGTGATTATACGATTTTACGAAACGAATGGAGAAGAAACGGATGCTGAAATAACACTGTTTAGAGCGCCAAAATCGGTCAGGGCGGTGAACATGTTAGAAAAAGAGGTAGAGGATGAGGAAGTGAAAAAAGAGATAAAAATAGAGGGTGGACGGATAGAACTGACGGTGAAACCTTTTGAGATCGTTACTTTGAAGGTGGAAATTTAAAAAGTGGTGTAACCACAAGATTACACAGGCGTGCCGAGATAAATTCATACTCGCCAACTGGTGAAAATCCAGCCTGAG
>CAZXYJ010000115.1:0-4194 GCA_964644925.1 uncultured Halobacteria archaeon
CTCCTCACCCACGCTCGTCTCAGAAATGTAACGAGTGAATATGTCTTCAGGTAGGCTCACTGCTTTAAGGTATGGTTCAGCAGTTTTGAACGTCTCACTCGCCGGCAGTTTGGGAAACAGGACATCCAGTACGTCTATTTCAAGCCCTAATTCCCTGAGTCGCCCTTTCGCCTCTGCCTCCGGTAAGTCCGCAAGTCTTAAAAGAACGTCCATTGTGACGTCACTTATTCCAAATTCCTTCGCCTTTGCCATCGCCTGTTTTATCATCTCGAACTTCTTCAACCCGATTTTTCGTGCAAATAAGTCCTGAACGAGCTGGTACGGAGGAAGCGCAAACTCCTGATGAATAATGCCTAATTTGCTCCTCGCTTCTATTGACCTTTTACCGTATTCCGCGATGTTGGCAAAATCCACTGTCCCTATTCTTATCAGTATGTGTCCCCGGTCCGGCTTTTCAAAACCGCCTAATAGCCTCATTAATACCGTCTTCCCCATTGCTGAAGGGCCTATTATCCCCAGTATCTCCCCTCTTGGAATCTTGATATTGATGTCCTGCATTTCTATTGTTCTTATCAATGTGTGATGTGTGACCATGTCATATTTCTTCCAGGCACCGTCAATCCAGACCACCGCGTTCTTTTCGCCCTTTATCGGAGCTAACGGTTTTACGGGCTCAATAGGAGCTAAGAAGTGCTTAATTACGGTTTCTGTATCCCCTTCCTCTACTATCTTCCCTTTGTCCATCATGAGCAGTCTATCGCATAGATACCGGTGCACTTCGGGCATGTGCGAAATAAGTAAAATACTGATGTTTGATTGTTCCTTTACTCTTTTCACGGTGTCAAGCAGATATTCCCTCGTCAACGGGTCGGACATCGTCCCCGGCTCGTCAAGCAGTAATAACGAAGGTTCCTTTGCAAGCTGTCGAGCAAGCAAAACCCGCTGTTTGTCCCCTCCACTCAAAATCGTGTATAAATGGTCCCATTTGTCCCTCAGCCCAACGAGGTCGAGTATTTTAAATGCCTCTTCCTTTAATTCGTCATATTCGTCCTCAATTTCAGGGACATCCTCCAAACCTGTTTGCTTTGCTCTTAGTTTCTTTATTACGTTGTCTATCACCGAGATGTTATAAAGTGCAAAAGACCGCTGGAGGTGAATAGCAGTCTTCTGTCGCAACATTCTGTATTCCGACCAGGGCGAGTCCGGCGTTACCCTGACGCCGTCTATTTCTACTACGCCCTCATCAAACTTCTCGTAACCACGAAGCATGCGAAGCAACGTTGTCTTTCCCGCTCCGCTTCTCCCTATTATCCCCAGCGTCTCGCCCTCTTCTACATTGAATGACACGTCATCCAGCGCTACCAGTTCTTTACCTATTTTCGACAGTTCATACCGCTTACAGAGCCCGTGAACCTGCAGTGTTGCACCCATTTTTATCGCCTCCAACATTTAACCTGTACTATTAAATCTATCATATTACTACTACTATAAATCTGTAAACCATAAATACCACAATCCTTTTTTTCGGTTTGTGTATGTAAAGAGAATGTTTTTAGTCAATGTTTTTATTAGACCATTACAGGTTTGCAGGCTCGTAGGGCAGAGCCCACAAAGGTAAAAAAAAGTTGTTGCTAAACATTTTCTTTTTAAGAACTGGTTTCTCGCGGAAATCCGTGTAATCTTGTGGTTATGAGCTGCATCCAGCAATCCACCAGCACCAGCGCAACCATCGCTTCTGCAACAGGAACGATTCTGGGACAGATGCAGGGGTCATGTCTGCCCTCTACCTTTAGTTCTACCTCTTCCCTCTTCGCCATATCCACGCTTCTCTGTGGCTTTGAAATAGATGCTGTGGGCTTCACCGCGATTCGGCATACTACGGGCTCTCCTGTTGAGATACCACCTAAAATACCGCCTGCGTTGTTCGTTCTCGTTCTTATCCTCCCTTCTTTTATGATAAACTCATCATTCATCTCGCTGCCTTTCATCCTTGCAGCCGCAAATCCCGCGCCTATCTCAACTCCTTTTACCGCGCCAATGCTCATCAAAGCCTTTGCAAGTTCTGCATCCAGCTTATCAAATACCGGTTCGCCTAAACCCGTCGGAACGCCGAACGCAATCACCTCTACGATACCGCCTACACTGTCTCCTGCTGCTTTTACTTGTTTTATTAACGCTTCCATTTTCCCCGCTACTTCCGAATCTGCACATCTGACTGCATTCTTATCTACATTTTTTCTTAGTTCTTCTATTCCTACTTCTTTCGCTACTATCCCGCCGATTTCCACTACGTGCCCCAGAATTTGTATGTCGTGCATGACTAAGATTTTCTTCGCTATTGCACCTGCGGCAACTCGCGCAGCGGTTTCACGGCCAGAAGCTCTCCCGCCGCCCCGGTAGTCCCTTATTCCGTACTTCATCTGGTATGTGAAATCTGCTTGACCCGGTCTCGCAACGTTTTTTATTCGCTCATAAGGACTTGAATCCACGTCTTTGTTCCACACGAGCATAGAAATGGGTGTGCCGAGCGTTTTACCGTCAAACACGCCTGATAAAATCTTTACTTCATCTGCTTCTTTCCTTTCCGTCGTTAGTTCACTCACACCCGGCTTTCTCCGGTCCAGTTCGTGCTGCACGTCCGCTTCTGACAGCTCAAGCTCTGCGGGGCAGCCGTCCACGACAACTCCTATCGCTTCTCCATGCGACTCTCCCCAGGTCGTCACCTTGAATATCTTTCCAAACGTATTGCTGGACATGGTAAAACAAAGTTAAATAGGTTTAGTTTTAAGAAAAGGTTCGCTTAAAGATAAACGAGTTCTATGCCAGCCATCCTCAAATATTCCAGTCCTTCCGTATCGCTGTAATCCCCGGTCATTATTACCCTCCTTATCCCTGCATTTATTATCTGCTTTGCACATATCTTGCACGGGTATGCATTCACGTACAGCGTAGCACCTTCCGCGTCTCTACCCGCCTGTAAAAGCGCATTCTGCTCGGCGTGCACGCCCACGCACTCTTCGTGTCTCTCCCCCGATGCGATATTCAGTTTATCTCGCCGACATCCGACATCCAAACAATGAGGGAATCCTCTCGGTGCGCCGTTATATCCCGTTGATATAATCACGTTATTTTTAACCACTAAGGCGCCTATTTGCCTTCTCAAGCACGTTGAACGTTCCGCTACATCCGCTACAATGTTCATCCAGTATTCGTCCCACGGTATTCTCTTCGGCTTTCCCTTCTCTTTGCTCAGGTTCATTCCTTTTCTAACCTTTCAATCTCTTTTCTTATTTCTTCGATAACCTCGGGGTTATGGATGACTTTCTTATTTCCTTCTTTTACCGAGAACACTGTAAAGACCTTCCCACCGAACTTTTCCTGGAATTTATGATGAGATATTTCCTGCATCTCTTTCCATTTATAGTCTTCAAACGTATGTTTGAAGGTAGTGGGTTTTATTTGCAAGCCAATATATTTACCGCTTATCTCGATGGAGAAATCCACGTTGTAGAGTCTATCCCATTCATCTGGTGCGGGCTCTACTTCAAAGCCAAGAGCTTGTTGTAATTGCCCATAAATGGTTTGTATCTCAGACTGGTAGCCATCGTAAGTTTTACCTATGACCCTCTTATACATAGATCCAATGCAATTTTCCTCAGTAATATCTTCAACTTCTGCGGAAATCCGTTCTGTAATTTTAATATACCGTTTCCTTCTCAATTCTGTAACATATTCTCTTGTTATCTTGATATCCCTTCTGGTAGTGCGATGGATGAAAATAATTCTTATGGTAGATATTCTATTTTTGGAATGTCTATTGGAAATTTCATTCCTTAATTCGAGTAGATCATCAGATATTTTCTCATCATCGGAAATTTTCAAATAATAACTGTTATAAATCCTTTCTTGCATTACTAAAGTGCTTAAAGCACAATTATGAATTATTATGTCTTTTGCTTCTTCGTGATCGTATCCATCTTTTAAGAGGTTTCTAAAGAGGTAATCAAATGTGAATCTGTCATATACCTCATAATTTTCCTTAATGTAGTCTTCTAGATCCTCTGCAAATTCTTCGTTGTATTCCATCATTCTAAATATTTAAAATTTAAATTTAATCTATTCTTTTTAAGTAGTAAATCAAGACTGAAAATATTATTAATGTCAATTCCTAATGGTGTAAGATATATTCTATCA
>CAZXYJ010000116.1:0-4149 GCA_964644925.1 uncultured Halobacteria archaeon
ATTCCTGCGAGTGCCGAGGTGGTGATAGGCAGGATGGGAACCGAGGTAGAACGTGCAAAGAAAGCAGTCGAGCTGGGGCAGTATAAAGATGTCGTTCTTGTCTCGGGAGGCGATGCTGGCATCTATGGCATGGCGGGGCTGGCAATCGAGGTTGCTGCAGATTCTGGCACCAAATTGGAGATAGTCCCCGGTATAACTGCAGCATCGGCATCCGCAGCATTACTCGGTGCACCCATCTCAAATGATTTCGCAGTTGTCAGTTTGAGCGATTTGCTGGTACCCTGGAGTGAGATAGAGAGGAAACTGGAAGGATTAGCAAAAATGGACATCGCGGTGGTCGTGTATAACCCGAAAAGCAAAAACAGAACGGTGCAATTAGAGAAGACACACGGGATTTTTATGCAGTTCCGTGACAGGAAAACAATCGTTGGCATCGTGAGAAATGCAGAACGAGAAGGATGTGAAATCGAAATTATCCGTTTAGAAGACTTGCCTGCGTTCTATCACCGTATAGATATGTCAACGACTATTATTATTGGCTGCTCGGGGACAAAAAATATTGGTGCCCGAATGGTTACACGCAGAGGTTATGAGACGAAATACGATTATGATACAGGAAACGGGAGTGCTGACGATATAGCCGCGGGGGGTTATGTAGAGGCGGGAAACCGGGTGTGGGAGAAGAGCAAGGCAATTGTACGTGATATTGTGTCGAAATATCCGGGTTCGTTAAGTGACACCGAAAAACGAGTGGCAGGACGCGTGGTTTTTGCCAATGCCGACCCTTCGTTTCTTGACTTGCTTGTATTTAATCATCATCCGGTTGAGACGGGGGTACAGTGCATAAAAGAGGGTAAAACAATCATTACGGACATTGAAATGGTGAAAGCGGGCATTAACAAAAAATACAGGAAAAATGTGGACTGTTTCGTGAATGCGCCAAAATCAATGGAGATAGCGAAAAGGGAAGGGCTCACGAGAACTGCTGCGGGTATCCGGCTCGCAAAGGAAAAGGGACTCATTCAGGGTAACGTCGTGGTTATTGGAAACGCACCTTCGGCATGTCAGGAGATTTGTGCGCTTGTCGAGGAAGGAGACGTGGGCGTAAAGCCCGCTCTTATCGTTGCTACTCCTGTAGGGTTTGTCAATGCAGCGGAGATGAAGGAGAAGATATTGGCTATGGACATTCCTTGCATTGTGATACGAGGACCAAGGGGTGGAACTCCTTCGGCAGTGGCGATTATCAATGAGATAATAGAAATTGCGCATCAGTAGTTTGCGATAACTTGGAAGTTACACCAAAGGAAAGAAAAATATTACCCCCGAAACCTTTTTATGTCACAACATTTGACATTTACCTTATCCCTCAAAACATTTACAGGAGACTAATAAATGCTCTATACCTAACCTTCACAGGTGCTCGCCTGCATCACAAGATTTAGCGGAATAGACGATGCACGAACCTTATATTGCAAATTACTGAACTATGATTATCAGGATCGTCCAATACCAGTTGAAGATTGGAGCAGAAGCGCAAAGGAGATAATTATAGATGCAAAAATCATTGCAAGAAAAAGCGATTTTTACATCCTGTATTTTACCATTCGGAAACTGACAAGAACAAACGAAAGGGCGGTATTAAAAGAGATATTAAAACACTTCTCTGACTGTGTAGTTATTTTTTCAAACGAAGAAGAAACCGAATTTCACATAACCAGTCCCAAATATGAGCCTGAATCAAGATACAAATTCGTTATAAGAAGATACGTGGTAGGGAAATATGAGAAATTAAGGACAGCGTCGGAGCGATTATGCCGGACTTATGCGTTAGACACCGATACCCCAACAGAACTAAAAGCGAAACACGATGACGCTTTTAATGTCGAAGCTGTCGCGAAACAATTTTACAAGGAATACAGGGCGATATTAGATGAAATAGAAGAAGAGTTGCAATCTCAGGGAATCGGAGATAAAAAGACTGCAAAAGGTTTTGCACAGCAATTTCTCAATAGGTTGATGTTCCTTTACTTTATTCAGAAGCGCGGGTGGCTGAATAACGATAGACGCTTCGTTTGGAGTTTAGTCAAACAATATAAAAGAGCTGGTGGAACGCAACAAGGGATTTACAGTGATTGGTTTGAACCTCTTTTCTTCTACTCGTTCAATAATAAAGAGATTCCTGATTCCTATGACAATCTCCCAGCGGATTTGAGCGAGATTTATAAGAAGATGCCATACTTGAATGGTGGGTTATTTTTGATGAACGATTTGGATAAGATGGGTTACCGATTGGATGATGCGCTCATTTACAAAATAGTGGACATTGATGGCAGCGGCTTATTGGAGAGATATAACTTCACCATCCGGGAAGATACGCCTTTTGATGTTGATGTTGCAGTTGACCCCGAGATGCTTGGTAAAGTTTACGAATCTCTTATTCAGGAAGAAGAAAGAGGCAAGGTGGGGATATTTTACACACCACGTATTGAAGTGGATTTCATGTGCCGGCAATCTATCTTAGAGTATTTGGTAGAAAATACCACCATTTCTCAGGATAAACTTATTTCTTTTATCTATTTGCCAGAGGATGATAGAGCAGATTTGCTACCGGTGGAAGAGGCAAAAGAGATAGGAGACGCCTTGTACCGAGCTAAAATAGTTGACCCTGCATGTGGTTCCGGTGCTTTTCTCGTTGGTATGCTTCATGTATTAATGGAGTTATATCAGCATATCCTAAAAAAGCTACGCACAAAACGGAATCTATTCGAGATAAAGAAGGAAATTATTAATTATAATCTTTACGGTGTGGATATAAAGGATTGGGCGGTAAGAGTTGCGGAATTAAGACTGTGGCTTACGCTTTTGGTTGAAACTGAGGAATCGGAAATAAAGTTGGATTCCAATAAACCACTGCTTCCGAATCTGACATTGAAATTGCGATGTGGAGACAGTCTGGTTCAGGAGATTGGCGGTAAGCCGTTAAGTGCACGAGCATTGATGACTCATCTTGACCCTATCTGTAAAGCTGGCGTCGAGGAATTATACAAGAAATTATACGAAGACAAAAAGAACTATTATTACAGCAGGGCTGACGACCCCGAAGTGCTATCGAGAATAAAGAGAAAAGAGAGAAAAATAATTAAGACACTTGTGGATTCTGAGATAAAAAGAATTGAATTCAAATTGAAACCTTTAGCGGCAACGCAACAAAGGTTCGGCTCTGCTCAAGTGGCAATAACCTCGGATGAAAAAAGAACAGAGGAGAAGGAGAAGCTTGAACGAGAGAAAGAGCGATTGGAAGAACTTTTAGAAACTTTAGAGTCACCTGAGCTTGGGAAGAATTTCTTCTGGGAGATTGATTTCGCAGAGGTGTTTGCGGATGGCGGGTTTGACGTGGTGATTGCGAATCCGCCTTATGTGCGGCAGGAGAAGATAGCACCGCAGGACATACCGGAAGAAGAAATAACGAAAGAGCTGAGGCAGGAATATAAAGCAGCGTTAGTTAGAAGTGTCACAGCGCAATGGGGAGACGAGTTCAAAAAGGATTTGAAGAGCGATTTGTACGTTTATTTTTATTATCTCGCGTTGAGTTTGCTCAAACCCCGCGGGGTGTTCTGTTTTATCTCTTCTAATTCGTGGCTTGATGTGGGTTTCGGTGCGAAATTGCAGGCATTTCTGCTCAGGAATATCGAAACGGAGGCAATCTATGATAATCAAGCGAAACGGACATTCGAAGAAGCGAGCATTAACACTATAATTGTCATTTTCAAGCGACCTGAAGGAAAGCATTTGGCGGATAATCTAACAAGGTTCGTGGCTTTTAAGAAGCCTTTTGAAGTTGTAATTGACGAAGATAATCTGAAGGCAATCGCCAATGCGGGAGAGAAGTTGAAGACTGATGATTTCAGATGCGTTCCCATAACACAAAGCGAACTATGGAATGAAGGGGTAGCAGGAGAGGATACAAAACAGGCGGAGATTACAGGCTCTGAGTTTATTGGTAACTACGCGGGCAATAAATGGGGTGGGAGGTATCTGAGAGGGCACAATCTAATTTTCTAGTGATAGGATCACGAACGCTTTTCCATATCCATAAACTTTTTGGAAGAGAATCATTGATGAAGCAAATAATCCTCTTCCTAGCACAAC
>CAZXYJ010000117.1:0-3973 GCA_964644925.1 uncultured Halobacteria archaeon
TCTCGCATTGCGCAAGCCCGGAAAAGGTGGGCGTTGCATACCACATATATAAAAAAGGATTTGAGAACTTCATTTTCGCGGACATCAGCTCTAACACCGTTACGATGTCGGTAGCGGAGGGAAAAATAATAGGGGCAATAGATGCGTGTTTGGGCTCACCGGGATTGTATCAGGGTCCAATTGACCTACAGAGGTTAAGAGAAATCGACGAGGGGCGGATAACAGCAAACGAAGCATTTTCAAATTCCGGGGTCCTGCGTAAGAACTGGACGAACGCAAGCGCAGGAAACGAGGATTTGGCTATGGATGCGCTCTCTTTGTTTGCCGCGATGGAAATTGCTGCGATGCGTGTTCTCATGCGCGATTACGGCGTAGATGCAAGAGAGTATAAAATCTTCCTAACGGGGTCTGTGGGTGAGAAAGAGGAAATAAAACAGAGGATAGACCAGCTCTTGGACATAAACAGCGAAGCAGTAACGATAACTATGTATAGTGCCGCGATAGGATGTGCAGAAATTGCGAGGGATATCTTTTACGGTGCAAAAAGGATTTTAGGTGTAGAAGTAGAGAAGAACCACAAGAAAATAAATTTTTGACACAGATTAACGCAGATTAACACAGACAAAGGATAAAAGTCGAGAAGGTTAACCTTAAATAAGTTCGTGTAAATTTAGCGGTTTGCTTTTTCGGTTATCTAAACCGCTAAACCGCTAATTGACCTCACACCTATCCTACTTCCCTCTTTTTCTTTTCATAATGGGGCGAATCGCACCACACGCATCACATTTCAGCACCCACACGCGGTCCATTTTTATAATATGCGTGTCCGGCTTTTTGCACTCTCCACATAGCACGAATTCATTCATGTATCGCATAACTTGACGCTCTACGTCCCCTTTTGAAAATCGTCCCTGGAAAATTACCCTGTTCCCTTCTACCTTGCCTGCTGTGCCCAATTCGTTCAGCAGGAATTTTATCACATGCTCCGCCTCACGATTTATATAGCTACAGACAGCATCAAAATTATCGAATATCGTGGTCTTTCCCTCTATAAACACCCTTAGCTCGGGTATAACAAAACGCGATTCCGCAGTCGTTGTACTCGGTAGTTGCTTCAAGACTCTGTCCAATAAATCCTCGTATTTGTATTCTTCCATTTTGTTGTTAAATTAAACGCCGAGGAAGGGATTTGAACCCTTGTGTCCCGATAAAGGGACACCGGCTCTCAAGGCCGGCGCTTTTGTCCGCTAAGCTACCTCGGCCGCCTTGAGTCTGTAGCTCTTCTTTTCCGATTCATGGCTTCTTTTTCTTCCAGCCATATACCTTCCTCATCTTCTTTGATCTTCCAAAACCACATGCCACGCAGTACTTCGCATGCAGACTAAAAGAGCGACTACCGCATCTGCGGCATATTACGTGCGACCTCTTCTGCCTTTTGCCAAAAGAAGCCGTGCCTTTTACCATGTCCCTTTCTCTCCTGTTTCTTTAGCCTCGCTTCTGCCCTTACCCTTACCTTTCTCCTCCCCCTTGTCTTTTTCCGTCTCCTTCTGTACGGTTGGCGAGACGTACACCACGTTATCGCCTCTCACCAGGATTTCGCCCATAATGCTCTTGACTGAGGTGTCGCTATCCAACTCTTCTGCATCGCGTAATACCAGATTCATGTGCAGGTCGTATCCGTCTAATACACCTCGAAATTCTCTGCCACCTCTTATTTTCACTATAACCGGGGACTTTAACGATTTGTTTAATATGTCCAACGGCTTAAGCCTATCCACCATGTCTATCACTCTCTCCTTTTCTTTTTACTGCGCTACTTGCTTATCAAACGTACTTGTTATTCGTATTTTATAATTTAAAAATGCTTTGGATAGAATAAAGAGATAACCTATACTTTATTTATTTTTCTTACTATATTTATTTATTCTCATTCATTCATTGTAACAGGTAATCAATTTCGAGGAGAAACAAAAATGGCTAAGTCCTTATATGGATTCATAAGCGATGCTTGGAAGAGACCCGGCGCTTCTTACGTGGGCGAACTCAGGCAAAGTAGATTGATGGGCTGGAGGCGAGAACCCGCGGTTGTACGGATAGGGAGGCCGACACGGTTGGACCGTGCACGCTCTTTAGGGTATAAAGCGAAACAGGGCATCATCGTGGTGAGGGCAAAGGTGCGGCGTGGCGGAAGAAGGAAGACAAGACCAAAACACGGAAGAAGATCAAAACGAATGGGCGTGCACAAAGTAACGCCGGGGAAGAGCTTACAACGAATTGCCGAGGAACGAGCGGCAAGAAAATATCCAAATATGGAGGTTCTTAATTCTTATTGGGTAGCTGAGGACGGGAAAAGGAAATGGTACGAAATAATCTTCGTTGAGCCTGCAAATCCCGTGATAGCGTCTGATGAGAACCTTAACTGGATTTGCAGTCGAAAGCATAAGGGGCGAGTTTTCAGAGGGAAGACCTCAGCAGGTAAAAAAGGAAGAGGTTTGGTTTGAATCGAGCATGAACAGGTCGGGCGTGGTGGATTTACCGCTTCATGGTGGAACAGCACCCTACTGGCTGGTAAAAAGGATGAAGAGCTTGGCTCATGCTATGTTCAAGACGATAATAGATGAATATGGCGTGGATGGAGCGATAAAGAAATTAGCGGACCCGCTCTGGTTTCAATCGCTGTCGTGCGCGTTGGCTTATGATTGGCACAGCAGCGGGACCACGACCGTCGTGTGCGGCGTTTTGAAATCCGTTATAGACCCGGAAGAGTTTGGTATTGGTATTGCCGGGGGCAAGGGGAAAGCGTCAAGGAATACGTTGTCGGATATTGATTCGATAGCCGAGAAGCTGAAACTTGGTGATGGGAAGATAGAAGAGTTAAAATACGCGAGCAGAATATCTGCAAAGGTGGATAATGCCTGCGTCCAGGATAACTACCAGCTCTACCATCATTCGATGGTCATCTCAGAGAAAGGTGAATGGGCAGTGATTCAGCAGGGAATGAATCCCTGCAACAAGTATGCAAGAAGGTATCATTGGCTCTCTTCTTCGGTGGAAAGGTATGATGAAGAGCCACACCAGGGGATTGTCGGCATGCTGCACGAGAACGTGCTGGACATGACGGCAAAGAAGAGCAGGGGTTGCCGGGGAATGTCCGTTGACCTTGCTAAGACAGCACCAGGGGAATTAGAGCGACTTTATAAATCGCTTAGCGGCGGCAGAAGAAGAATAATAGAGAAAGGACAAAGGACGCTTTTCAATTTCGATAACGTTTTGAGTTCAGACGCTGCGGGCAACGTTGAGGACGAGAGGTCGCGGGAATTGGTGTACCAGCTGCCGAGGCGAGTGAACTGGGATGCGCTTCGCGCGGCATACGATACCCAGCCGGAGAATTACGAGCAGTTCTTGTACATACGCGGGGTTGGACCTGCGACCGTGCGCGCTTTAGCACTTGTCTCTGAGTTGATTTACGGCGAACCCGCGAGTTGGCGGGATCCTGTTAAGTTTTCGTTTGCGTTCGGCGGGAAGGACGGCGTGCCCTACCCGGTGGATAGACGCACGATGGACGAAACGACGGAGATATTGAGCAATGCAGTGAAAAAAGCGAGAACGAGGATGAAAAACATTTGTTAATATTTTATAACGAGATATCATTTTATAAATACAAGACATAGGACGTAGGGGTCGTGGCCTAGTCCGGAAGGGCAGCGGGCTCCAGACTCGCCGATCGTGCGTTCAAATCGCACCGACCCCATTTGATTTTTTATGAACAAATGCGAGGAGTACCGCTTCGGGAATTAGAGAAGTAGAAAATAACAGGCATACGAATACATACATTAAAATGTATAAACGAGGAAATGACAGGTATTGATAAAGACATTTTTATAAAATAGGTTTTTGCTAAGCTGGCTGAAGCGCCCACGTTAGCAAGAAGTTATACGGAAACCGAAGGCGAGAAGCTTAAGTACAGGACAGT
>CAZXYJ010000118.1:0-3915 GCA_964644925.1 uncultured Halobacteria archaeon
AAAAAAAGGCGATATTATCTTAACTCGTAATAGTAGCATATTTGAGCATCCAATTTGTCTTTTCTACCGTGCTAATCGCATACAAACAAAGCACCGTCTGCACAGCAGAAGTCCTTCTGCATGTCTATAACAACCAATGCACTTTCTACGGGATTTATAAACACTTTTTTGGGCGTAAGCTACACCAAAAAGAATCCTTATGCACTTTCTCTTCCCACTACTTTGATTTTTATTTAGCTTTGATTTTATCAAGAGCGCCTTTAGCAGACTTACGCACATCTCCATCCTCATCATTTAATGCCTCTATCAGAGGTTCAACTGCTTTCGCAACCGCTATTTTTCTCCATACCTCTTCCTCCTTTGCTATGACACCACTGTAATTCATCACTTCTGCTAGGCCGATGACCCCTTCCATCTGCAGCACTTCCTTTATTTCTTCATGCCTTATCCTTGCTCCTGAGGTCTCAAGTCCAAGCTCGGGGTCGGTAGAAGGCACGCAAGAAGAAGCCATACAAAATACTTTTAGTGGTGTTGCCTTTGCTTCCTCTAAAATCGCTTTTATTCCTTCGACACCTAAGACATTGGCTATCTCATGCTGGTCCACAACCACCGCAGTCGTCCCACGAGGCACTACTGCCTTTGCAAATTCGGTTACCGAAAGCATGCTCATTTCTATGTGCGTATACCCATCTATCAATCCTGGAACTGCATATTTATTCTGAGCGTCTATCCCTTTTTTACTATCGTATCTCCCCACTCCTACTCCCACTATCAGACCACGAGCAATCGCAATATCTGTTTCGTATATTTCGCCACTGCATACGTTCACGAGATTTGCGTTTTTTATCACCAAATCCGATTTTTGTTTGCCTAAAGCGATGTCAATCAAATCTTTTGTTCTCATTTTGCCTTTTTCGCATTGCGTGCTTGTTGTTTCGCTTCGATTTTCTCAATAGCTTTAACACAAATATCCAATACGCCTTCTCCTTCCCATGCTAATATCCCTTTTAGTGGCTCAATTGCCCTATGATCGCCTATCTCCCCAAGAGCATTTGCAACGGCTCCACGAACATTGGGAATCTCATCCGTCAAAGCATCGATAAGAGGTTCAACAGCTTTAATATCGCCTATTTCTCCAAGAGCCCATGCAGCACTTCTACGAACATCTTCATTCTCATCCTTTAACACCTCAATGAGGGATTCAATCGCCTTAACATCGCCTATCCACCCAAGAGCATTTGCAACATTCACACGCACGCTTTCATTCTCGCCTTTTAATGCCGCTATCAGTGGTTCGACTGCCTTAGTATCGCCTATCCTTCCAAGAGCAGGTGCAGCATGCAAACGCACATTTATCGTATCGTCCTTTAAAGCCTTTATAAGAGGTCCAACAGCCTCAGCATTGCCTATCCATCCAAGAGCATCTGCAACATTCATACGCACACTTTCATTCTCATCCTCTAAAGCATTTATAAGGGGTCCAACGGACTTAGCATCTCCTATCCCTCTAAGGGCCATTACAGCATTCACCCGTATTTCTGCATTCTTTTCTTTCAATTTCGATGTAACTATATCCTGATATTGATGCTTATCTAAATCAGGCATTTTTTTAATTGCACTTGTAGCATGCCACATTTTTACAATATCTCCACTTAATAACTCATCCAATAGCGATTCATCAAACACTAAAACTTCTTCCGGTGTTTTAGTCCCTGAAAGATAAATATATGGTTCAATATCTATATCACAAAAGAATGGCTCATCTTTTAATATGCTCTTCAAGTCCTCATTTTTATAATATGTTTGCATTGTTTCCGAGCCTTCTAACTCTTTTCTCAATTCTTCATCAGCTTCCCCTTTTGCAAGTCTTTCTAACTTATAAAAGAAATCTTGCCCTCTATACTTTACAACATCCTTATAAAATTCTGGAAAAGTATATTCGATGACAAAAAGTTTTGCAGACAATTCGGGTTTAATTCCTTCTCCTGTTCTCTCCGCGATTGTCTGTCGTATTCTAAGCGTATTTAAAAACATCTTCACTTTTCGAGGATTGCATCCCGTGCCTTTTGCAACAATTTCTGCATACCCCTTTTCTTTTTCACTAATACCCAAGCTTTCGATAAATCTCGTCATATCCGCTTCTCTAATCGGTGGCAGAGTGAACGGAACCTGAATTATCTTCTCAATGTAATCTTTTCCACTGATTGGTATTCCTCGCTCTCCACTTTTGTATCTAACTTCAATCCCTCGTTCAATCACTTCTTTCTCCACGCCAATTACAAACACACACTTGGGAACATCCAAAAACAGCTTTATTACCTCAAGAATCTCTATCGTCTTCTCTGGCAGGCATCTGTCCAAATCGTCAATAAACACAACTAACCTCTTATCTGGCAAACACTCGCCTATCGCAGTTTCAAAATCATTTCTAAGCGTGTTTTTTACCTCAATACTATTCTTGAAAAGTTCTTTAGCCTCTTCAAAACGTATTCCAGTAGTTTTTCTTAATGTCGCATCGGTAAGTAACTTGCCAACATTCTCAATTAAATCTTTAACTTTCTCCTTGGTTTTTTCTCCATTTTGAAACTCGACAAGCACCTGCTGTAACAGCGCCAATCCAATCGGTTCTTCTCTTCCATGCGCCCATGCATTAAACCAAATCGTCTTAATATTGTCATCATCTTCAAACCTTTTTTCAAGCATTCTCATCAAGCTTGTTTTCCCACTTCCCCATCTTCCGTGAATGCCAATAGTTAAGGGGCTCTTGGCGTCAAAATTATTTATTGCTTCCAAAAGGATGTTCACATAAGGGTCAAAGCCTAATCCATCTTCCGTTGTCGGCGAATCTCCAAGTATTTTTATTTCGGGCATTGTCTCTCTCCCCTCTACAAAATGGTAGTTTCATACCAGGAATGATTTCCATGGCATTCTATTAGAAGCTACGCTTTTTCTTTGCCTAATGTTACGGTTTTGATTCCAGATTTTATGCAGGTGTAATATTCTATAAACTGCCTTTCAAATTCTTTACTTGATAGTGGGGCACTTAAGATTTTTTTGGCAAATTCAATTTCATAGTTAAGTCCAAAGAAAGCTAGCGGAGCTAACCTAACACTTACTTTTCTATGAACCATCCTATCAAAACTTCGTTTTTTGGTTTGGCTAAAAAATTTTGCTTTTATAAAAGGCGTGTTCATTTCAAATTCTATAGGGAAATTTGTTACTAAAATTTCTTTTTCCGCCTGAACGGCTGTTGAATTTAGGGAGTTGGATATAAGATTTTTAAAATATGAAATTTTTTCTTCAAGATCAAATATAAAATAAGAATCTAAACCTTCACTCCAAATCCTATTAATTTCAATTTCATATCTGCTAAAACTTTCTTTAAAATTTTCATATGCTGCTTCTACTGTCGTTACCATTTCGTTATTGTGAATCCTTGAAAGGTCACGAAATTCTATATAAGAGTGGTAAATTTTAGAAAGTGTTATATTTAACGGAATATATAAATCATTTATGTGATTGCGGGCATTTTCTAGATATTTATTCTTTAAATTATGCTCATATTGAATTTCCAACTCTTTCAGTCTTGATTTCGATTGGAAATAGGATGCAGAAAACGCTGCTATTGCTCCAAAAATTACTCCTCCCAATCCTATTAGAGCAGTTGTAATACTTACGTTCATGTTTTTTACCATATTAATTATTTTTGCCAATGCATTTTTTCAATAGCAATGAAAGTTCTTGTTAATTCTACTTCTTCAATTCCTTGGATGCCCTCCATTATTATTCTATCTAAAGTCAAAATGTCGGGTGCCTCAACTATTGCAACGACATCGTTTTCTCCATACACTGCGGATGCCTCTATAGAGAATTTTGATTTACTTCTATTTATGCCCCCTCCAGTAACCTTTAACC